>CAUQPA010000338.1:0-5355 GCA_963519325.1 uncultured Pseudomonas sp.
GTAAGGGTCCTGGAAGATCGGCTGGATGTGCCGGGCCATGCGCTTGCGATCCACCCCGCGCAGGTGCTCGCCGCCCACCAGGATGTCGCCGCTGGTGGGCGCGAGCAGGCCCAGCAGCAACTTGGCCAGGGTGCTCTTGCCGCAGCCCGACTCCCCCACCAGCCCGAGGGTTTCGCCGCGGTAGAAGCGCAGGGAGATGCCATCCACCGCCTTCAGGGTGGCCGGCGGGCGGAACAGGCCGCGACCGAGGGTGAATTCGCGGCGGATGTCACACAGCTCCAGGGCGATCTCGCGGCTCATCGCACACCTCCCACACGGCGCAGGGGTTCACTGCGCACGGCGAAGTGGCAGCGGGCCAGGTGCGCACCCTCCTCCACCAGCGGCACGCTGTCAGCACAGGCCGCCACCGCCTGCGGGCAACGGTTGCGGAAGGCGCAGCCGCGCTGCTCGCCCACCAGGCTGGGCACCAGCCCGGGGATGGCACCCAGCGGCTGTCCGGGCCGGGTCCGGCCGGGCACCGGGATGCTCGCCAGCAGGCCGCGGGTATAGGGATGCCGCGGCTCGGCGAAGAGCTCGGCGGCCGGCGCCTGTTCGACGATCTGCCCGGCGTACATCACCGCCACCCGGTCGGCGATGCGCGCCACCAGGCCGAGGTCGTGGGTGATGAAGACGATGGCGGTGCCGAATTCGCGCTGCAGGCCGCGCAACAGGTGCAGGATCTGCGCCTGGATGGTGACGTCCAGTGCTGTGGTCGGTTCGTCGGCGATGATCAGGTCCGGCTCGCAGAGCAGTGCCATGGCGATGACCACGCGCTGGCGCAGACCGCCGCTGAGCTGGTGGGGGTATTGTCGCAGGCGCTCGCCGGCGTTGCTGATGCCGACCTTCTCCAGCATGGCTTCGGCCCGCGCCCAGGCGCTCTTGCGGTCCAGCTTACGATGTCGGCGCAGCACCTCGGCGAGCTGGTCACCGATGCTGTAGGCCGGATTGAGGGCGGTCATGGGCTCCTGGAAGATCATCGCCAGGCGGTTGCCGCGCAGGTCGCGCATGCCCCTTTCACCCACGGCCAGCAGGTCGTGCTCGCCCAGGCGGAGGCGTGCTGCCTGGCGCCGCGCCTTGGGCGGCAGCAGGTCCATCAACGCCAGGGAGGTGAGCGACTTGCCGCAGCCGGATTCGCCCACCAGGCAGAGCATCTCGCCCCGCTCCACCTGCAGGTCCAGGCCGCGGACGGCGTGCAGGGTGTCGTCGCCCAGGGGGATGTCGATGCGCAGGTCGCGTACGTCGAGCAGTGCCATGGTCAGACCTCCAGTCAGTTGCGGCCGTCGGGGGCGGCCAGGTCACGGATGCCATCGCCGACCAGGTTGATGGCCAGCACCAGCAGCATCAGGGCGACGCCGGGAATGGCGATCACCCAGGGCGAAAAGAACATGTAGGGTTTGCCCTCGGCGATCATCAGCCCCCAGGACGGCAGCGGCGGTTGCACCCCCACGCCGAGGAAGGACAGGGTCGCCTCCAGCAGGATGGCGTGGGCCATCTCCAGGGTGATCACCACGATCAGGGCGCCCAGCAGGTTGGGCAGGATCTCGCCGACGATGACCCGCCAGGTGGAACAGCCCAGCGCCTGGGCGGCGGTGACGTACTCGGCATCGCGGATCTGCTGCACCGCGGCGCGTACCACCACGGCGAAGCGGTCCCACAGCAGGCAGCCGAGCAGGATCACCACCACCTGCAGCGAGCCCCCGACCAGGGAGGCCGCGGCCAGGGCCACCATCACCACCGGCAGCGCCAGGCGGGTGGTCACCAGGTAGCTCACCAGGGCATCGACCTTGCCGCCGTAATAGCCGGCCAGCACCCCCAGCAGCGTGCCGATGGCGCCGGAGATGAGCGCCGCGGCCAGGCCGATGAACAGCGAGATGCGCGCCCCATAGAGCAGGCGGGACAGGTAGTCGCGGCCGAGCTTGTCGGTGCCCAGCGGATGGGCCCAGGTGCCCTTGGCCATCCACACTGGCGGCTTCATCCGTTGCATCACGTCCTGGGCATAGGGATCGTGGGGCGCCAGCCAAGGTGCAACCAGGGCGGCCAGTACGATCAGCAGAAGCAGCAGCGCGCCGAGGGCGAAGCCGCGGTGACCGAAACAGCGGCGCAGCTGGCGATTGAGGGTTGGCCGCGGTGGCAGGTAGTCGTCGAGGACGAAGGGGTTGGCGACGGTCATGGAGCCTCCTAGCGCACGCGGATGCGCGGGTCGAGCAAGGCGTTGAGCAGATCGGCGACCAGGGTCAGCACGATGTAGATCAGCGCGATCAAGAGGACGATGGCCTGTACCACCGGGAAGTCGTTGCGGGCGATGGCGTCCCAGGCCAGCTGGCCGATGCCCTGCAGGGAGAACACCGCCTCGATCACCACCGAGCCGCCCAGCATGAAGCCGAACTCCACCGCGGCCAGGGCCACCACCGGGATCAGCGCGTTGCGCAGCGCGTGCTTGAACAGCACCCGCGCCGGGCTCAGGCCCTTGGCCCGGGCGGTGCGGATGTAGTCGGCGCCGAGCACGTCGAGCATGCCGGCGCGGGTCAGGCGCATCAGCGAGGGCGTGGCGTAATAGCCCAGGGCGACCGCCGGGAGGATGAAGTGCTGCCAGGTGGTGTTGCCGGAAACCGGCAGCCAGTGCAGGGTCACGGCGAAGATGACGATCAGCACCAGGGCGAACCAGAAGCTCGGCATCGCCTGGCCGAAGGTGGCCAGGGTCAGCGCCAGCCGGTCGATCCAGGTGTCGCGCTTTACCGCGGCCAGTACCCCCAGGGGAATGGCGATCAGCAGGGCCACCGCCAGGGCGATGGCACCCAGGGTCAGGGTGATCGGCAAGCGGGTGGCGATGAGGTCACGCACCGATTCCTGGAAGAAGAACGACTGGCCAAGGTCCACGCGTAGCAACTGCCCCACCCACTCCACGTACTGGGTGGGCAGGGGCTTGTCCAGCCCGTGCTGGTGACGCACCACCTCGATCTGTTCGGCGGTGGCTTCCGGTCCGGCGATGGCGGTGGCCAGGTCGCCGGAGAGATGCAGCAGGAAGAAGCTGACCAGGGAAACGGTGAAGGCCACGGCCAGGGCGATACCCAGGCGGCGCAAGAGATAGGCGGACATGCGCGGTTCCTCGGCTGAAGGCGCCCCGACCGGGGGCGCGGGGACAGATCAGTTCCAGTGCGCCAGGGCGAAACGCGGCAACTCGTCCGGATAGGGCTGGAAGGCCAGGTCCGAGGTGAAGGCGTAGTTGATGGAGTAGTTGAACACCGGCGCCCAGTAGGCCTGGGCGGCGATCCGCTGCAACGCCTTGCGGTAGTTGTCCTGGCGAACCTGCGGGTCCATGGCGGTATCGGCGACCTTGAGCCAGTCGATCACCTGGGGATCCTTGGCCACGTCGTCGGCATTGCCCTTGAAATAGACACCGGTGGCCGCCGAGGCGTCGGCAATGGAAAAGGAGCCCCAGGCCAGAAAAGCCATGGGCACCTTGCCGGCGCGCTGCTGGTCACGCAGGGCGGCGTACTTCAGGTAGCGCAGCTTGGCGTCGATGCCCACCGCGCGCAGGTCGCCGATCATTGCCTCGACCACGTCCCGCTCGCGGTAGGCGAAGATCTCGGTACTGAAGCCATTGGGATAGCCGGCGGCCTTGAGCAGGGCCTTGGCCTTCGCCGGGTCGTAGGGGTAGCCCGGCACCGCCTTGGCATCGCAGCCGAACTGCTGCGGATAGCAGGCCACCTGCAGCGGCTGGCTGCCGCCACCCATGAGCTGGCTGGCGATGGCCTGGCGGTTGATGGCGTAGTTGACCGCCTGGCGAACCTCCGCCTTGGCGAAGGGCGAGTCCGGCGAGGACGTGCCCTGGGCGTCCATGCTGAGGAAGCCGATCCGCATGCTGGCACCACTCTCCACCGTCAGGTTGGGCGCTGCCTTGAGCTGCTCGGCCTGGTCCGGCGCCACGCGCCAGGCCCAGTCGATGCCACCGGTCATCAGCTCGGCGAGACGCGTCTCGGCATCCGGGATGACGCGGAATTCGATATGGCCGATGCGCGGTTGCCCCTGGGGGCTGTCCTTGAAGTAGTCGGGATTGCGCTCCAGCTTGACGCCCTGCCCGCTGGTGACCGAGACGATGCGGTAGGGCCCGGTGCCCACCGGCTTCTGCGCGAAGCCGGCCAGGCCGACCTGCTGGAAGTATTTGCCGGGGTAGATGGGCAAGGGATTGGCGAGGTATTCCAGCGCCGCGGGAAAGGGCTGCTTGAGGTGCAGGCGGACCTTGTAGTCGCCGAGCTTCTCGGCGCTCTTGATCCAGTTGACGTTCTGCTGGGTGACCACCTTGCCCTCGGGCGAGGCCACGTAGTTGAAGGTGAAGACCACGTCGTCGGCGCTGAAGGGATCGCCGTTGTGGAAGGTCACGCCCTGGCGCAGGTCGAAGTCCAGGGTCAGCGGATCGACCTGCTGCCAGTGGGTGGCCAGCATGGGGCGGTACTCGCCGGTCTGGGGATCGCGGTAGACCAGGGTGTCCCAGGCCAGGTGGGCGAGGATGACGCCTTCCCGGGCGTCGTTGTGATAGGGGCTGACGTTCTCGGGCTCGGTGTCGGAGGCGTAGACCAGGGTGTCGTCCGCCTTGCTGGCGAAGGCCTGGCCCTGGGCCAGGAAGAGGGAAAACGCGATGCCACAAGCGAAACCTTTGAGTCCCATGCCGTCTGTCTCCGGGGCGGTGGTTGGTCAAAGGCAGGTCCGCGAAGCGCGGGAAAGGGGATGCTGGCGTTACCTGTTGTTGGTCTCTTGGCTCGACTCTAGGTCTTGCCATCCCATGCCACAAGCAGAATATTTAGATGCAAGCCATGCCATTTCGGCAAAGGAGGCAGCATGCATCTGCACGGCATCCAGTCCACCGCACTGCGCTATTTCCTCGAGGTGGTGCGCTGCGGCTCCATCAGCGAGGCGTCCCAGCGCCTCAACGTTGCGGCCAGCGCCGTGAGCCGGCAGATCGCCAAGCTCGAACGCGAGCTGGAGACGCCGCTGCTGGAACGTCGCGCCCGCGGCGTGGTGCCCAGTGCCGCCGGCGAGCGCCTGGCGGCCCATGCGCGCAAGGCACAGCTGGCCAGCGAGCAGGTGGCCGCCGAGCTGCGCGGGCTGTCCGACCTGCACCGCGGCCAGGTGCGCCTGGCCACCACCGAAGGCTTCTCGCTGGACTTCCTGCCCGAGCTCATCGTCGCCTTTCGCCGTGGCTACGCTGGTATCCAGTTTTCCCTGGAAGTCGGGGCACCGGCCACGGTGACCCGCCGGGTACAGGAGGGCGATGCCGACCTGGGCCTCACCTTCAGCCTCAAGCCCGCGCCCGACATC
>CAUQPA010000339.1:0-5352 GCA_963519325.1 uncultured Pseudomonas sp.
CCCCCCGAGACGCTGCAAGAGCGGCTCGCCCAGGTCGTCGAGTTGCTGGAGCGCTACGACCTCGCCGTCGAGGCACGTGAAGACCAGGACCGCGCCCGCGTGTACCCCGCCGATATTCCCGAAGAAGGCCTCGAAGAGCTGCGTGCCCGCCTGGACGAGCTGCACCCCGCCGACGTCGCCTTCATCCTCGAAGCCCTGCCGCGCGAGGATCGCCTGACCGTCTGGGGTCTGGTCAAGACCGAGCGCGATGGCGAGATCCTGCTCGAGGTCTCGGATGCCGTCCGCGAGACGCTGATCGCCGACATGGACGATCAGGAAATCCTCGCGGTGGCCGGTCAGCTCGATGCCGACGAACTCGCCGACCTGGCGCCGGATCTGCCGCGCGATGTCGTCCACGAGCTCATGGAAGCCCTCGACGCCCAGCAGCGCGAGCGGGTGCGCTCCGCCCTGTCCTACGAGGAGGATCAGGTTGGCGCGCTGATGGACTTCGAGATGGTGACCATCCGCGACGACGTCGCCCTGGAAGTGGTACTGCGCTATCTGCGGCGGCTGAAGGAATTGCCCGACCACACCGACAAGCTCTTCGTGGTCGACAACGACAGCATCCTCAAGGGCGTGCTGCCGATCAAGCGCCTCTTGGTCAACGACCCGGAAAAGCTGGTCGCCGAGGTCATGGCCAAGGAGGCGGTGGCCTTCCATCCCGACGGGGATGCCTATGACGCCGCCCAGGCGTTCGAGCGCTACGACCTGGTCTCGGCGCCGGTGGTGGACAAGAACGGCAAGCTGATCGGGCGTCTCACCATCGACGAGATGGTCGACCTGATCCGCGAGGAGAGCGAAAGCGAAGTCCTCAACATGGCCGGTCTGCGCGAGGACGAGGATGTCTTCGCCTCGGTGTGGAAGTCGGTCGGCAACCGCTGGACCTGGCTCGCCACCAACCTCATCACCGCCTTCATCGCCTCGCGGGTCATCGGTCTCTTCGAGGGCTCGATCGAGAAGCTGGTGGCCCTGGCCGCGCTCATGCCCATCGTCGCCGGCATCGGCGGCAATTCGGGCAACCAGGCCATCACCATGATCGTGCGGGCCATGGCGCTGGGGCAGATCAGCGTCACCAACACCACCCGGCTGCTGCGCAAGGAGCTGGGCGTCGCCCTGTGCAACGGGGTGATCTGGGGTGGGGTGATCGGGCTGGTAGCCTTCTACCTGTACAGCAGCTGGTCACTGGGGCTGGTGATGATGGGGGCCATGACCCTGAATCTGCTGCTCGCCGCCTTCATGGGGGTACTGATTCCCATGACCCTGCAGCGCTTCGGTCGCGACCCGGCCATGGGGTCGAGCGTCCTGATCACCGCCGTGACCGACAGTGGTGGCTTCTTCATCTTCTTGGGGCTCGCCACCCTGTTCCTGATGTAGGGCAGGGCGGACTGCAACAGGCTGCCCGACCACGGGGCAGCCTGGACGCGCTCAGGAGGCGGCGTCGATGTCGTGGGCGATCAGCGAGATCAGCGCGTTCTGCTGGCGACCGGACAGCTGCCGGAAGCGCTGCAACAGTTCCCGCTCGCTGGCGGTGATCTCCGGACTGTCCAGGCGTAACCCGGGTTCGTCGCCGAGGGCGCCCTCTTGCTGCAAGCTCTGCTCGACGCGCGCGATGATTTCGGAGTTCATGCTGCGATGGTGGTTGCGGGCCACATCCGCGATGCGCTCTCGCATGCCCTCGGGCAGACGCACGACGAACTTGTCAGCGGTACGGCTTGAGTAGGATCTAATGGCCTGGGTCATTGAGGTACTTCATCTGGAGTCTAAAATCAGTGAAGGCGTTAGCCCTCGTCTCGTTCCGCTAGCACTCACGGCACCTTGGACTCGGTATGACCTGTCCCTAGGTATCTGTTTTTATTGACGTCAATTTACCGACGTACTCGATAAATTGCAAAGCCGCTGAAGAACTTCCTGCCTCCGTCGGTCCTGCCGTGACTACTTGGCTATCTGAACCGAAACATGACAAACCTTCCGCTGCTCGTTACCATGAGCGCCCTTTCCGTCCCAGTAGCTCAATTGGATAGAGCATCCCCCTCCTAAGGGGAAGGTTGGTGGTTCGACCCCACTCTGGGACACCAGATTCCTTTCCAGTACCTCTCCTCGCCGTCCGACGTCAACTGCTCTTGCCGAAACGTTACAGCAGTGTCGAAGGACAGGGCAAAAACAGCGACCTTGTCCGACTTCCAGGCTCTTCCAGCAACGATTTGTGGCTGTGATCACAGCGTAGAGCAGCAGAACAAAACCTGCTGAATTTATCTGTACTCTCCGATGGCTAATCGTCTGCATTGCATGAATCTGGAGCGCCTCTGGAGGTTCGCGTTATGGCCTTTTATCCCGTCCTACTTTCAGTCGTGTTCGTCGTTCGTAATCAGGCAACCGAGTTGCAAGGCGCTTTGGAGCGCGCTGCGACGGTCATCGGCCCCTTGGTGAGTGACTACGAACTTATCATCGTCGACAACGCGTCCGCTGATGACAGCGTAGCTCGATTAAAGCAACTCACCAGTCTCGATGGCTTACCCAACCTTCAGGTATATGCCCTGACCAAGGAAGTGGATTCCGATACCGCTGCCTGGGTGGGCCTGGAGAATGCACTGGGCGACTTCGCGATCGTCATAGATCCGGAAACGGATGACATCGCCTTCCTGCCCGAGATGTTGCGACATGCGGCCGAGGGGGCCGATGTGGTGTTCGCCAACAATCAGCAGAAAGTTCGCCAGACGCTGTCCTACAGTTTGTGCGCCAAGGGTTTCAACAAACTCTACAAGCAGTTCAATGGCGTCGACCTAGAGAAGGATGCACCCCAGTACCGGATGCTCAGCAAGAAGGTCATCAACTACATCCTGCGTCATCCGGCGCCGGCGCTGACCTACCGCCACCTGCCGGCCACGGCGGGCTTCTCGCGGACCAACCTCGAATACAACATGCCGCCGCGGAGCAACAAGCCCAAGCGGCTGTCCGGCAGTTTCGATCGTGGCGCACGGTTGCTGGTGTCGTCGACCCGCAAGCCGATGCGCATGGTGAGTTTCCTGTCCATCGTCGGCGCGCTGTCCAACCTGCTCTATTCCGTCTACGTCATCGCCGTCGGCTTGTTCAAGGACGACGTGGCACCGGGTTGGGTGACGATTTCCCTGCAGCAGTCCGGCATGTTCTTCCTGATCTCGCTGGTCCTGCTGGTCCTTGGCGAATATGTCCTGCAGTTGACCCACAGAGTCAATGAGGGTCCGCTCTATCACGTCGCCCAGGAGTTCACCAGCGCCGTCATGACCCGCCGTGACAAGCTCAATGTCGAGGTGGTGCAGGGTGGCAATACGGCCAGGCCGACCGCGCAATCCGGCATGGCCTGAGGACGATCATGAAAGATGCGATCGTCATAGGTGGCGGATTCTACGGGGCCATGACGGCCCTCTATCTCATGCGCGTCAGGGGCTTTGCCAAAGTCACCCTGATCGAGCGTGAGGAGGGGCTGTTGAAGCGTGCCTCTTATCACAATCAGGCACGTGTCCATAACGGTTATCACTATCCCCGAAGTTTCGTGACGGCCTTTCGCAGCCGGGTCAACTTGCCGCGTTTCCTGCGTGACTATCCCGATGTGGTAGTGCGCGACTTCACCAAGTTGTATGCCATCGCCCGGAACAACTCCAAGGTGACGGCGAAACAGTTCGAGCGCTTTTGCCAGGGTATCGAAGCGTCCTTGCAACCCGCACCCGCCGAGTTCGCCCGCTTATTCGACGAGCGTTTGATCGAGGCGGTGTATCTCACCGAAGAATATGCCTTCAACTCCGCGGTACTTGCCGCGGAAGTGAGTCGGGAACTGGATGTAGTCGGCGTGGACCTGCGCTTCAACAGTCGGGTGACCCGTATCCATGGCGCGGACGGCGGTCTGGGTGTGGAGGTGGTGAATGCGGCAGGCCAGGAGGAAGAGCTGCAGTGCCGCTACCTCTTCAACTGTACCTACAGTGGCCTCAATCAATACGGGGGCGACTTTCCCGGTACCGCCACGCGCCTGCGCCACGAAATCACCGAGATGGCCCTGGTCGAGATGCCGCCCGAGTTGCGCGATATCGGCGTGACGGTCATGGATGGACCGTTCTTCTCGATGATGCCGTTCCCGGCGCGTGGGCTGCACACGCTGTCGCACGTGCGCTACACCCCGCACCTGAATTGGGAAGACGCCAATGGCACCGATCCCTATGCGCTGCTGGCCGACTACGACCGCGCCTCCCGGGCGGACTGGATGATCAGGGACGTGGCACGCTACATGGCGGCCGCGGCCAAGGTGGAATACCGGGATTCGCTGTTCGAGGTGAAAACCATCCTGATGAAGAACGAAGGGGACGACGGCCGTCCCATTCTGTTCGAGCAGCATCCCCAGTTGCCCGGCTGCTATTCGATGCTGGGCGGCAAGATCGACAACATTTTCGATGCTCTGGAGCGCCTCGATGCCGAACCCTTCCACTGAAGCCGTACCCAGGGGGGTGTCCGGCGTCGCCGGCTTCATCAGCGTTCTGGTCTTTGCCGTCATCAACTTCTTTCTGTTCGGCAAGGGCGTCATCCTCGATCCCTTCCATCAGGGGGAGTACTTCGCGACCCTGCCGACCCTGCTGCACAGCGAGCCCGGTGCCCACGCCTTCACCATCCACGGCGGGCTGGACTTCATACCAGTCTGGCTGGCCGAGACCTGGTTCGGCGCCCAGCACACCTTCCTGGCCACCCAGATCCTCTACGGACTTTGCAACACCGGGGCCGCGCTGCTGCTCTGGGGGACGGCGCTGCTGCTGTGCCCCTTGCCCAAGGGACGGGGCCGGCTGCTGCTATTGGTAGCAGTGGGCGCGCTGGCGACCCAGGTGGTGGGCTATCGCGATCTGTTCCTGCTGCTGTCGCTGTTCCTCTTCTGCCTGCACCGCAAGGTGGCGACCACGCCACGACGACTGGTCTGCGAGGTACTCCTGGGCCTGGCGGCAGGCTTCAACGTGTTCTGGTCCTATGATCGCGGCATCGCCGGGGTGCTGGCGCTCGGCTCGGCGGTGGTGCTCACCCTGCTGTTGCAGCGGCGCCACCTGCTGTCGCTGTTGAGCTTCGCCCTGACCGTCGCCTGGCTCGGCTTTGGTACCGATTTCTTCGCGCTCACCGACTACGTCAAGAACCTGACCTTCCTGCTGGAAACCTCGTCCCAGTGGAACTATGGCCTGAGTGCCCGCCCGCTCGCCCTCAGCTTGTTGCTGGCGGTGCCCACGGCGCTGGCCGGCTTCGCCCTGATCCGCTGCCTGCCCTGGCCGTGGCGCTGGCGCGAGGACCTGCCGCTGATCGGGGCCCTCG
>CAUQPA010000340.1:0-5351 GCA_963519325.1 uncultured Pseudomonas sp.
GCCCCAGGTCACGCGCCGGGACGCCGCCCACCACGCGCCCCGGGGGCACGGGCCGGGTCACCACGGCGCCAGCCGCCACCAGGGCACCGGCACCCACCTCGATATTGCCCAGCACCGTGGCCCCGGCGCAGATCAGGGCGCCCCGGCGAATCTTTGGATGACGATCACCGCTCTCGTTGAGGGTGCTGCCCAGGGTAACGCCGTGCCAGAGGCTGACCTCGTCTTCCACCACGGCCGTCTCGCCGATCACCAAGCCCAGGCCGTGATCGACGAACAGGCCCCGGCCCAGTTGCGCTGCCGGATGCAGATCCAGGCCCCAGGCGGTGGCGCTCCAGTTCTGCAGCAGCACCGCCGCGTGGCGCTCGTCGCCCAGCCAGAGGCGGTGTGCCAGGCGCTGAACCTGGACGGCGAGGAAACCGCGAAATTCGAGAAAGCCACAGAGTTCGTCCGGGCAGGCCGGATTGATCCGTGCC
Organism: uncultured Pseudomonas sp.; assembly: GCA_963519325.1. Classification (GTDB taxonomy): domain Bacteria; phylum Pseudomonadota; class Gammaproteobacteria; order Pseudomonadales; family Pseudomonadaceae; genus Chryseomonas. Next base: position 474 of record CAUQPA010000340.1, read on the forward strand.
AGGCGTTCGAGGTCGGCGGTCGCGGCGCTGAGGACCTGCGCATCAAGCAGCTCGGCGAACCAGTCCTGCAACTCGACACCGGCAGCGGGTTGCGCCAGGCCCTGGGCCAGGCGATCGGCCAGGGCGGCGGCGAAGGAGTCATGTCGCAGAACCCGGCGTGCGAGATAGGCGGCCAGTCGCGGCGTCCGCGCCGCCTGGTCGTGTGCCTGTTGGTACAGCCGTGTCCACAGTGCTGTCATAGACTCCGCTCCGGGTTCGTCCTGGGTGACCTGGCTGGGAGTATGGTGCGCGTCCCGGCGCCGACCAATAGAGAATCGCGGCGCCTGTGTTGCGCCAGACGCAACGCAGCTGAACCCTGAGCGACCGCCATCATCAGAATGGGAGTCCATTGCCGGAACCGTCATGCCCGCCTATCACCCGCTCCTCCTCGCCAACACCGAACTCTGGCTGCTCGCCGAGAAGGCTATCTACTGGCCGGCGCGCCAGGCCCTATTGGTGGCGGACATCCACTTCGGCAAGGCGGCGGCCTTCCGCGCGCTGGGCCAGCCGGTGCCCCATGGCACCACGGCGGGCAACATCGCCCGGCTGGATGGGTTGCTGGAGCGCTACGACTGTCGCGAGATCATCTTCCTCGGCGACTTCCTGCACGCTCCGGAATCCCGCGCCCCCCTGACCCTGGACACCCTGGAACGCTGGCGCGAGCACCACTGGCGGTTGCGGATGCTGCTGATCCGCGGCAACCACGACAGACGCGCGGGCGATCCGCCGGCGACGCTGGGTATCGAGGTGGTAGGCGAACCCCTGGAGCTGGATGGCCTGTCGCTGCAGCATGAGCCCGATCCCCATCCGCACCTGCCCGTGCTGGCCGGCCACATCCATCCGGCCTTTCGCCTGCAGGGTCGCGGACGCCAGGCGCTGCGCCTGCCCTGCTTTTGCCTGGAGAATGAAGAGGTGCTGATCCTGCCGGCCTTCGGTGACTTCACCGGCGGGCATCTGCTGGCGCCGGATCCGGCGCGGCGGATCTTCGTGGTGGGCGATGGCGGCATCTGGCCTTTGCGCTAGCCCCTGTCCGAACGTTGCCTGCGCTCGGTCACAGGGCGTTGAAAATCGGCTCAGATGCCAGCCCTACCAAGGCGGCCTCAGGCGGAACGCTCATCTACTGCTAGTGAGCTCTTGCGCGAGCCTGGGCGAGCGCGAGTCCGATCCGCCTCCTCGTTGATTTTGACCTCGTCTGACCCGCGCATGGCCAGCTTTCAAACAAGGCCCAACGCCAGATGCCGCGGGCGATCAGCCCTCTTCGGTGATGCCGGTGATGGTGATGCCATGGCGCTCCAGCAGGGCCACGGTGGGTTCGTCGTAGTCCCGCGGGACTTCGCTGTCGTCGTATTCTTCCAGGGCATCGTCGCGGACGATCTGGGCAATGCGCTCCATGTCAGGCTTCTGCTCGGCTTCGGTGGACACCACCGACGTATTACCGTCGCTGTTGCTGTAGGCGATTTTCCACTTCGACATCTCAAGGCTCCTCTCACGGAACAGGGCTGGTGAAAGGTTAGACGGCGAGATGCCGGGGAATTCGCCTCAACGAGGGCGAAAGACGATATCGAGCAAGCCCGCGAGCGCACCGTCGGCGCAATCCGCCTCGGCCAGGGCGTCGCGCGCCTGCTGCAAATGGCTCTGCAACTGGCGTTGGGCGTGATCGCGGCCGAGCAGGCTGACCAGGGTGGATTTGTCACCGTCCTTGCCGGCGTCCTTGCCCAGGCCCTTGCCGTCATCGAGATCATCGAGCAACTGGAAGGCCAAGCCCAGCTGGCAAGCGAACAGGTGGAAGGCCTCGCGCTGCTGCGCGGTGGTGACCAGGGTAGCGCCGGCCATGCCCAGCGCCGCGGAAAACAGCGCACCGGTCTTGAGCTGGTTGGTCAGGGCGATGGCATCGGCCGGGCGCGACTGCCGCCCGCCATGCAGGTCATGGTACTGGCCACAGACCAGTCCAGCGGTGCCCACCGCATCGGCGAGCTGGCAGACCATGAGGGTGCGGATCTCCGCCGGTACCCCCTCCAGACCCGCGACCAGGCGCAGGGCATGGCTGAGCAGGGCCACGGCCGCCAGCATGGCGACGTCCTCGCCGAACTGCACATGGAGCGTTGGTCGGCCACGTCTCAGGCGGGCGTTGTCCATGCAGGGCATGTCGTCGAGAAACAGCGACGCCGCATGGACCATCTCCACCGCGCAGCCCAGGTCCAGCACCGCCGTGTCCGGCTGTCCCAGGTCCTCCGCGGCGAGGATCATCAACAGTGGCCGCAGCCGCTTGCCGGGTGCCAGGACGCCACTGCGGATGGCCTCGGCGACCGGATCGTCACCGGCCGGTAACAGTAGTGCCAGACGCTCGTCGATGCGGGTACGCTGCCATTGCAGGGTGGCGGCAAAATTGTCTGTCGCGTTCGGCACTAATACGGTCGCCATGAGTCGAGATACTCCAGATGAGGAACCGACGAACGGTTATACCTCGGTGGATTAGGTCCTTCGCGAAGCGAACCCGTCGTCCCCTACCAGACCACAACGACCGACGAAAGGTCACTCAGGGCGGAACCTAGAAGACATGGTGGATTGGGAACTGGCAAGTCGCAAGAACGATCATCTGGACATCGTGCTGGATCCGCACAAGGCGCGCAGCGCCGTCACCACCGGTTTCGACGCCTATCGCTTCCTGCACTGCGCCCTGCCCGAACGGAATCTCGACGACGTCGACCTGCGCACACGCCTGTTCGACCGCCCCCTGGCCGCACCCCTGTTGATCAGCTCCATGACCGGGGGACCGGAGCGCGCCGCGGTGATCAATCGCCATCTGGCCGAAGCCGCCCAGGCACTGGGCATCGCCCTCGCCGTCGGTTCCCAGCGCATCGCCCTGCAGCAGGGCGGCGATCAGGGACTGACCGGTGAATTGCGCCGGCTGGCCCCGGATGTCCCCCTGCTGGCCAACTTCGGCGCGGCCCAGCTGGTGGCCGGCTACGGTCTCGACGAAGCCCGGCGCGCGGTGGAGATGATCGCCGCGGACGCCCTGATCGTGCATCTCAATCCCCTGCAGGAAGCCGTACAGGCCGGTGGTGACCGCAACTGGCGCGGCATCCTGGCCGCGCTGGAAAACCTGGTTACACATTTACCTGTCCCGGTCGTGATCAAGGAAGTCGGCGCCGGACTGTCGGGCCAGGTCGCTCGCCAGCTGGCGGATATCGGTGTGGCCGTGCTGGATGTGGCCGGTGCCGGCGGCACCAGCTGGGCCGCGGTGGAAGCCGAGCGCGCCCGCGACGACCAGCAGCGCGCCATCGCCCGCGCCTTCACCGACTGGGGTATTCCCACCGCCGAAAGCCTGCGCCAGGTGCGCGCCGCCTGCCCTCAGGCGACGGTGATCGCCTCGGGCGGCATTCGCGATGGCATCGACGTGGCCAAGGCCATTCGCCTCGGCGCCGACCTGGCTGGCCAGGCCGCGGCCGCGCTGCCAGGGGCTACCGAATCGACCGAGGCGGTGATCGCGCATTTCCGCGTGGTGATCGAACAGCTGCGCATCGCCTGCTTCTGCACCGGCTCGGCGGATCTCGCCCAATTGCGCCGGGCAGAGCTGCTGGACGCGACGGCATCCAGGTGCCCATAGTGGCCGACACCCGACCGGACGCCGCCATGCATGTCGCCCTGATTTCGCCGCCGCTGCCCAGCCACCTGTCCACCCATATGGTGCTGGGCGAGGCGCTGGTCGGCCTCGGCCATCGCGTCACCCTGCTGCACCAGGCCGACGTCGGCGACCGACCGCGCCCGGCGGGCATCGAATTCCAGGCGATAGGCGCGGCCAGCCATCCGCGTGGCAGCCTGGCGCCGGTACTCGCCCGCACCGCCAGCCGCCAACCCTGGTCGGTGTTCGGCGTGATCGCCGACATGGCGCGCAATACCGACCTGTTCTGCCGGGAAGGGCCAGCGGTCCTGAGTGATCTCGGGGTGGACTGCCTGATCGCCGACCAGATGGAACCCGCCGGCGGTCTGCTGGGCGATCACCTGGGCCTGCCCTATGCCTCCCTGGCCTGCGCCGTGCCGATGAATCGCGAGCCGTACCTGCCGTTGCCCACCTTGCCCTTCGCCTATCCCGCCAGCGAGCGGGAACGGCAGATCGTCCAGGGGGCGACCCAGGTGTTCGACCTGATGATGCGCAGCCAGGGCAAGGTCATCCAGCGCCACGCCCAGGCCTTCGGTCTCGGTGAACGCCGCACCCTGGATGACTGCTTCTCACCTTACCTGCAACTGAGCCAGTGCCTGCCGGGCTTCGATTTTCCGCGCCAGGCGCCGCCACCGCACTTCCACGAGATCGGCCCGCTGCGCTCGCCGCGGGTGCAGCAGCAGCGCTTCACGCTGGAGCTGGACCCGCAGCGCCCCTTCGTCTTCGCCTCCTTCGGTACCCTGCAAGGTGGCCGGCTGCCGCTGTTCCGGCGCATCGCCCAGGCCTGTCGCCAACTCGACGTCCAGGTGCTGATCGCCCACTGCGGACGCCTGGATGCCAACGCCGAACGCCGTCTGCTCGACGATGGCGCCACCTGGGTCACCGACTTCGCACCCCAGGAAGCGGCCATCGCCCGCGCCGATGCCGTGATCACCCACGGCGGCTTCAATACCGTGCTGGACGCCCTGGCGGCCGGCACGCCCATGCTGGCCCTGCCCATGGTGTTCGACCAGCCCGGCATCGCCCGGCGCCTGGAGCGAGTGGGTGCCGGTATCTGCCTCGCCCCCCGCCTGGCCAGCACCGCCCGCCTTACCCAGGCGCTGGGAGCGGTCCTGGCCGATCCGGCCTATCGCCGCGCCGCCGAGCGCTTCGTGCCGATCGCCGCCGCTGCCGGGGGC
>CAUQPA010000341.1:0-5343 GCA_963519325.1 uncultured Pseudomonas sp.
CCCTGGTGGTGGAGGGGGTGAAACGCCTGCTCAAGCGCCAGGCAGCCCCCAGCCAACTGGCGGAAAGCTGGAACGCCGTGCCGCTGCCGTTGCTGCTCGACTGGTTCTGCGAATGGACCCACGGCGTGCTCCGCCAGCAGTGGGGCGGCGCGGACGGGGAAGCCGCGCCGGACATGGCCAAGGTGCTGGGTTACCTGGCCGAAAAGAGCGCGCCGCACGAGGTGCTGGCGCTGCAGGAATGGCTGCATGCCGAGCGGCAGAAGGTGCTGGGCAAAGCCAACCTCAACCGCGTATTGTTGCTGGAATCGCTGCTGATCCGCTGGGCCGATCTGGTGCCCGGACGCTAGCGAGCCGCGCGTCCGTCTTGCCTGTCTCGAGAGAATCTCATGAGTTTGCCGCAGAACCTGGGCCCCCGTAATGGCATCCTGTCCCTGACCATCAAGGACAAGTCGGTGCTCTATGCCGCCTACATGCCCTTCATCCGCAATGGCGGGCTGTTCATCCCCACCGGCAAGACCTACAAGCTGGGCGATGAGGTCTTCATGCTGCTCAACCTGATGGACGAGCCGGACAAGATCCCGGTCGCCGGCAAGGTGGTCTGGATCACCCCCAAGGGTGCCCAGGGCAACCGCGCGGCAGGCGTCGGGGTGCAGTTCAACGAAGGCGACAACACGGCGCGCAACAAGATCGAAACCTATCTGGCCGGCTCCCTGAAGTCGGACCGTCCCACCCATACCATGTGATGCCTTCGCCGTCCCGCTCGGGGCGGGGCGTCGCGGCTGATTCAAGGCTATCTCTCGTGCACTTCGTCGACTCCCACTGTCACCTGGATCGACTCGATCTTTCCCTCCACGACGGCTCCCTGGATGCAGCGCTGGATGCCGCGCGCGCCCGGGGCGTCAGCCAGTTCCTCTGCATCGGCGTCGATGCCGGCAACGCCCCCACGGTACAGGCCCTGGCCGAGCGCTATGCCGACGTCCACTGCGCGGTGGGCATCCATCCGCTGGATGCCGCCCAGGGCAACGCCATCGATCTCGACTGGCTGCTGGAGCGGCTGGCCCATCCCCGCGTCGCCGCCATCGGTGAGACCGGCCTGGACTATCACTACCAGCCGGATACCGCCGAGCTCCAGCAGCGCTCCTTCGCCCTGCACCTGGAGGCGGCCCGCCGCACGGCGCTGCCGCTGGTGATCCATACTCGCGAGGCGCGCGCCGATACCCTGGCGATGCTGGCCGCGACGGACCTGCCCGGGGCGGGCGTGCTGCACTGCTTCACCGAGGATTGGGCGACGGCCAAGGCCGCGCTGGACCTGGGCTTCTACATCTCCTTCTCCGGCATCCTGACCTTCCGCAACGCCGCCGAGCTGCGCGAGGTGGCCCGCCAGGTGCCGGCCGACCGCCTGCTGGTGGAGACCGATTCGCCCTACCTGGCCCCGGTGCCCCACCGGGGCAAGGCCAACCTGCCGCAATTCGTGGTGGAGGTCGCCCAGTGCCTGGCCGATGTCCGCGGCGTCAGCCTGGAAACCCTCGCCGGACAGACCACCGCCAACTTTCAACGGCTGTTTCCCCGCGCCTCCGGCTAGGCAAAAAAATGGCCCGGGTATCCTGGGATACCCGGGCCGGACCAGCGGTTCGCCGGATGGGCGGACTGCCTGCCTGGATCTCGCCGCGGGGGTCGGCGCGACCAGTCCCTTGAGTATTGGTCAGCCCCGGCAAAGGTCCAGCCGCAACTGGACATTTTTTAAACAGTTTTGGAATAGCGTCGCTCTGGCACTGGGCTAACTGAAAGGTCAGGCGATTAAAAGCGCGCCAGTGCCCGGATCAGGTCCAGCGTCTGCTCCAGCACGTGCTCGCTGGTGTAGAAGTGCGGCGACAGCCGGATGCCCGGTCCACGCTGGGCGCAGATCACATCGGCGGTCTTGAGGCGCTCGAACAGCTGGCGGTTGTCCCAGCCTTCGAGCGAGAAGGTGAGGATGCCGGAGCGGCGCTGCGGATCGAGTGGCGAATGCAGGACGGCACCGGGCAATTGGCGGATCTGGCTGTCCAGCAGTTCGACCCGCGCCAGCAGGTCCTGGCCCACCTGGGCCATGCCGGCATCCTCCAGCAGCGACAGGCTGGCCTCCAGGGCCACGGCGCCGAGCATGTTCGGGCTGCCGCATTCGAAACGCATGGCCGTTTTCGCCGGTTGCCATTCGCGCTGGCTGTAGTCGCCGGCGTTATCCAGCATATGCCAGCCGTATTCGTGCAATTTCAGCTGCTCGCGCAGGTCCGCGCGGCAGTAGAAGACTCCCAGGCCTTCCGGGCCGAGCAGCCACTTGTGGCCGTCGGCCATGGCGAAGGCGCAGTTGCAGGCCTGGACATCAAAGGGCAGGGCGCCCAGTTGCTGGATGGCGTCGACGCACAGCAGCACGCCCCTGGCCTCGCAGCCCTGGCCCAGGGTGGGGAGATCGAGGCGCAGGCCGCTGGCATACTGCACGGCGCTGATGGCCATCAGGCGGGTCCGCGGACCGCAGGCGGCGAGCAGATTGGCCTCGGGGGTTTCGCCCAGGGTCACCTCCACCACCTCGACGCCAAAGCGCGCCAGGGCCTCCCAGACCACCCGGTTGGATGGGAACTCCTCGTCGCTGATCACCACCTGGTCGCCACTCTGCCAGTCCAGGCCGAAGGCGACGAAGGACAGCGCCTCGGAGGTGTTCTTCACCAGGGCGATGTCACTGCTCGCCGGGGCGTTGAGCAGCCGCGTCAGGCGCTCCCGCAGGCGCTGCTCCAGGCCCAGCCAGGTCGGGTAGTTGCGCGCGCCGTACTGGCAGTTCTCGGCGGCGAATTCGGTGACGGCCTGCGCGGCGCGCTTGGGCCAGGGGGCCACGGCCGCATGGTTGAGATAGCGCATGGCGTAGGCCTGCGGGAATTCGTGCTTCCAGGAAGACATTGACTCGATCCGTACAATCTGGGTGTGATGGGGCATAATAAGGGGCGCGCCCGCGCGGTTCACCGATGCTTTCGGGGGAGCCCGCCCAAGGTGTGACGAAGTGCCGGTAAGCCGAGGGGCGACCGGCGATTCGCAGGCCCTATCCCTTTTCAAAACAACAAGTGGGCTGCCATGCAGAAAGAATCCCGCAAAGTCCGCGAGTTCCGTCGCCGCGAACAGGAAATCCTCGACACCGCGCTGCAACTCTTCCTCTCCGAAGGAGAAGACAGCGTCACCGTCGAGATGATCGCCGAGGCGGTCGGTATCGGCAAAGGCACCATCTACAAGCATTTCAATTCCAAGGCCGAGATCTATCTGCGGTTGATGCTGGATTACGAACGGGACCTGGCCGAGCTGTTCCAGTCGGACAACGTCGCCCGTGACCGGGAGGCGCTCTCCCGCGCCTATTTCGAGTTCCGCATGAGCGATCCGCAGCGCTACCGGCTGTTCGACCGGCTCGAGGAAAAGGTGGTCAAGACGCGGCAGGTGCCCGAACTGGTCGAGCAGCTGCACAGCATCCGCACCTCGAACTTCCAGCGGCTGACCAGCCTGATCGAAGGCCGGATCGACGAGGGCAAGCTCGAGGACGTGCCGCCCTATTTCCATTACTGCGCCGCCTGGGCGCTGGTGCACGGGGCCGTGGCCCTTTACCATTCGCCGTTCTGGCGCGACGTGCTGGAGGATCAGGAAGGTTTCTTCCAGTTCCTCATGGATATCGGCGTCCGCATGGGCAATCGCCGCAAGCGGGATGTCGAAACGCCTGTCCGATCCTAGGGTCCGATAGAGGCAAGGGATGCCGTGCCATCCCTTTTCTCTCGTTCTAGTGGAGTTCCCAAGATGATCGTCGACCGCCAGGGTAGGGCGTTTCGCAACTTGCGGATCAGCCTCACGGCGGCCTGCAACTATGCCTGTACGTATTGTGTGCCCAATGGCAAGCGACTCGTGGCTGCGCAGGACGAACTCAGTGCCGAGACCATGGCGCGTGGGGTGGAATACCTGATCGATGCCGCCGGCATCGAGCGGCTGCGTATCACCGGCGGCGAGCCGCTGGTCACGCCGCGGCTGGAGCCGTTCCTCGCGCGCGTCGCGCAGCTCGGCCTCAAGGACATCAGCCTGACCACCAACGGCCAGCTGTTGCCGCGCAAGCTGGATTTCCTCATCGACCATGGCATCCGGCGCCTGAACGTCTCCCTCGATACCCTCGACGCCGAGGCCTTTCCACGGCTGGCCCGCGGTGGCGACCTGGCGACGGTACTGGCCGGACTCGAAGCGGCCCACGCGGCGGGCCTCAAGATCAAGCTCAACATGGTGCCACTGCGTGGCCAGAACCTGGACCAGGTGCTGCCGCTGCTGGACTACTGCCTGGAGCGCGGCTTCGAGCTCAGGTTCATCGAGCTGATGCGCATGGGCCATCTGGCCAAGGATCCAGTGACCTTCAACAACCAGCTGGTGCCCCTGGCCGAGTTGCTGGAGATCATCGGTTCCCGCCACGCCTATGTGCAGGCCAATGCGCCGGTGGATTCCACCGCCTTGCGCTATCGCGTCGAATCCGGTGGCCACTTCGGCATCATCGCCAACGAGAGCGTGCCCTTCTGCCGGACCTGCTCGCGCTTGCGGCTGTCGTCCACCGGCTGGCTGCACGGCTGCCTGTCGTCGAGCAATCGCCACTATGTCGGCGACCTGCTGGACAAGCCGCGCCACCTGGCGCTGCCCGCCTTGCAGCGGCTGCTGGTCAAGGCCCTCGGCGACAAGCAGGACGTGGCCTTCTCCGGTGGCGTGACGGTGATGAAGATCATCGGCGGCTAGAGCTGGCGCGAAAGCTGCTATGGCCCCTGTATCGACGGCATCTTGGCGCCGGACAGGGGCTTCATCTCCATGGTACGACTGCGATTTCTGCTTCTCTCCCTATTGCTCGCCGGCCTCGGCGGCTGCATGAACGTCAGCGACATGGCGTCCGGCGTCGAGTACCACCTGCGCGATGCGGGACTGCTCGACTACAGCAAGACCCAGCGGCTGAACAACTTTCGGCTGCAGGCCGACTCCTATATCTACATCGCCCAGGGCGCCTTCGTCCCCATCGGCCATCCCTATGCCCGGCCCAACGTGGTCGCCGAGGAGGCCTTCAAGGGGTTCGTGGAGTACTTCCCGCGGGTCAGGCGGGCGGACAAGCCCGAGGGCTTCGACGAGGCCATGGCCAAGGCCCGCCAACTCGGTGCCCACTATGTGCTCTATACCCGTTTCGCCGGGGCGGACGACCGCATCGGGACCTGGGAGGAGTGGGAAGACCAGGACGACATCGGGCGGGTCGGCCGTGACCGCAGCGTGGTGCAGATGATGCTGGTGGAGGTCGCCACCTTCCGCCTGGTGGACACGGCG
>CAUQPA010000342.1:0-5338 GCA_963519325.1 uncultured Pseudomonas sp.
GCCTGCGGCTGACTCCCCGTGCAGTACAGCTGCGGGTCCGCGAGGCCGGCGTCCGCGAATTGGGCCAGCACCTGCATCCGCACATGCTCAGGCACAGCTTCGCCAGCCACATGCTCAGCGCCTCCGGCGATCTGCGCGCCGTGCAGGAGCTGCTCGGCCACGCCGACATCGCCACCACCCAGATCTATACCCATCTGGATTTCGGCCAGCTCGCCGAGGTCTACGACAAAGCCCACCCCCGCGCCAAGCGCAAGGCCAGCCGATGACGATTCGCCTCGTTACCTTCGATCTCGACGACACCCTCTGGGAAATCGCGCCCGTCATCCATTCCGCCGAAGCCCTGCTGCGCGACTGGTTCGCCGCCTCCGCGCCGCGGCTGGGCAGCGTACCGGTCGAACACCTCTGGGCGATTCGCGACCGGCTGCTGCAGCAGGATGCCGGGTTGAAGCACAGGGTCAGCGAATTGCGCCGGCGGGTCATCCACCAGGCGCTGCTCGATGCCGGCTATGTGGAGCCCGAGGCCGCCCAGCTGGCCGAGGCCGGCTTCGCCGTCTACCTGGCGGCGCGCCAGCAGGTCACCCTGTTCGAGGACGTCCATCCCACCCTGGAAAGGCTCGCCGACCGCTACACCCTGGGCGTGCTGACCAATGGCAATGCGGATGTCCAGACCATCGGCCTGGCCGATTACTTCCGCTTCGCGCTGAATGCCGAGCAGCTGGGCATCGGCAAGCCCGACCCCACCCCCTTCCGCGAAGCCCTGCGGCTCAGCGGGATTCCCGCCTCGGCCACCGTGCACGTGGGCGACAACCCCGTGGATGACGTCCAGGGCGCCCAGCGGGCCGGTATCCGCGCCGTCTGGTACAACCCCCTGCAGCAACCCTGGCCGGGCCCGGGCCAGCCGGATGCGGACATCCGTGCCCTGAGCGAACTGCCAGACCTGCTCGCCTCCTGGTCGGCTAAGACGTCGCAATAAGTAACACTATAACGTCTAAAGCCGGAACTCATGGACGCTCCAGTCGTCTTCCCGGCCCGGCAATTCCGTTAACCAATCGCCAAATAACCCGTCACATTTGTCGCAATTAAGCCTTGGCTCTTTGCGATGCTCTTCACTAAATGAAATCGGCCTGCGCGGTTTTTTGCCAAGCACACCTCATTTACCTGGAGATTAATGCTGAACCAGTCGGTCGCGGGCCGTCTCACTCGGCGAATTCCTGTGCCGGCCCTCGCGTTGACAGTCCAAATCCTTTTGACAATCATGGTTCCTGACTCGAAGTAGCGCTGGGATTGCGCGCTGAGTCTGCTGCCGTACAGGTCAGGGAAGACAGTCTTTACCTCCCTCCTTTGCGTCTCGCCGATGGCTTCTCAAGTTCCTGTTTGCGTGTTGTCAGGTCTTGATATCGGTAATACAAGCCCTTCGTTCATTTAGTCCAGGTGCAAACCCGTGCGGTAGCCATGTCTGAAAAAGACCGGCTGCCTGACCAGACACGGCAACCTGTGCGGTAGCCATGCCTGGCACTGAACGAAGTGGCGATGGCCGTGCCAGCGCACTCTCGCAGGACTACAGGGATGTCATCTGAATGGGATCGAGACGCTTCGCCTACTTCTCTCCAGTCCTGCCGGAATCCGGCAGGCAGGCCCCTGTGCCCGCAACGGATGGCCCGTCTGGCTCCGTCGTGATTGTGCAAGACCAATAACACTCGCGTTTCAGGCGGGTGCTCTTCAGAACGATCGGAAACAACTGAGCGACTGTTCGCCTCTTCACGGCGAAGTGTTGGCAACAACACTCGACCCTCGGCAACCAGAACTTTCGCCGGTACTGACCGCCCTTCATCAGGCGGTCACTCAAGCCATAAAGATTACAACCTCAGCTTGCATCTTCGATTACTGCCGGGCGCTGCGAAATCCAGCTTCAACAACGTCAATCGCGCTTCGATAGCGCACAGGGAGGATGGCCCGATGGCACGGAACGATCTATCGGAATCGACATTAGGATGTCTAATTGGCGGCGCAGGTCCGGCAGGCCTGGGATTTCTCTTCAATGCCATCAAGCGTGGCGCAGTGGAGCAACTCGCCCAGGCCGGCACCATCATCGTCGATGCCGGAACCGAGCTGGGCGCCGGCAAGCTCGGTGACTACCAGATCATCGCCAACTCGGTGAGTGACGTCTTCCTCGACTGTCTGCGCGACCCGCTGCTGGCCCCGATCCTGGCCCCGCTGCAGGCCTCGCCGACCTTTCGCCACCTGAAGCTGAATGCCCAGGAAGCGCCCGCGCTGCCCATCGTCGGGCAGCTCTTCCAGCAGGCCGCCGGCCTGGTGCTGCCCTGGCTCGAACGCCAGTACGGCATTCCCACCTGGCGCCAGACCCGCATCACCGAGGTGACCTGCGAGGGATCGAGCTATGTGGTCTGGCTGGAACAGGCCGGCGCCATCCGCCGGGTACGCACCTCCAGCCTGGTGCTCAACCTGGGCGGCAAGCAGACGCGCCACAGCTTCGAGGAAAGCACCGCGGCCCTGGGCCTGCAGCTGCCGCAGAGCGCCTCGATCGACAGCTCCGACAACCTGCTGCGCCTGCAACCCGAGGCCCTGCGCCAGCGCTATCGCAGCCGCCTCAAGAACGGTGGCCCGATCTGCGTGGTCGGCGGTTCCCACAGCGCCTTCTCGGCGCTGGACAACCTCGCCAGCGCCCTGCATCACGACGGCCTGCGCGAGCTGACCCTGGTCCATCGCTCGCCGATCCGGCTGTTCTACGAGACCGCCGCCGAGGCCCTGGCCGCCGGCTACGACTTCGATCCGCTGCAGGACATCTGCCCGATCTCCAAGCGGGTCAACCGCTCGGGCGGCCTGCGCTACCGGGCCCACGAGATCGGGCGCCAGGTGCTCGCCGGGCAAGGCATCGGCGGTACGCCGGTCAAGGTCCGGACCCTGCAGCTGGATGGCAGCGCCGAGCGACTCGCCAGTGCCCAGCAGCTGTTCGACAGCGCCGCCCTGCTGGTGCAGGGCCTGGGCTATCAACCCATAGTCCCCGAGCTGCGTTGCCAGGAGGGCCGGCCGCTGACGCTGCGCACCCTGCGTGGCGGCCTGGATTCCGACGCGGCCGGCTGTCCGCTGGACCAGCACGGCCAGCGCCTCAAGGGGCTGCACCTCTTCGGCCTGGGTTCGGGCCTGGCGGTGGATCCCCGGCTGGGTAGCGAAGCGTCCTTTTCCGGGCGCATCTACGGGGTCTGGCAGTTCCACAACGATGCCAGTCGCGAGGCCCTCGACTCGGTGCTCGAACGCCTGGACCAGCCCGGCGCCGCCTTCCGGCAACCGGCCGACGCGGTCGTCGAACACGCTTGACCGAACCGACACGTATCAAGGACTCGATAAGCAGGTACCGGATCATGATCAATGTGACCAAGCCCTACCTTGGCAATAAGGAACGCTTCAAGGCGTATATCGACAAGATCTACGCCAACAACTGGATAACCAACCAAGGCCCTCTGCATGCCCAGCTCGAAGAGCGCCTGCGCGATTATCTGGGGGTCAGAAACATCATCCTGGTCAACAACGGTACCCTGGCCCTGCAGGTCGCCTATCGCGCCCTCGGCCTGACCGGCAGTGCCATCACCACGCCCTTCAGCTTCGTCGCCACCACCAGCACCCTGCACTGGGAAAGGATCCGGCCGATCTTCGCCGACATCCACCCGGAGACCTGGAACCTGGACCCGGCGAACGTCGAGGCGGTCATCGAGCCCGACACCTCGGCCATCGTCGCCACCCATGTGTTTGGCAATCCCTGCGATGTCCAGGGCCTGCAGCAGGTCGCCCAGCGTCACGGCCTGAAGGTCATCTATGACGGCGCCCATGCCTTCGGCACCCTCTACGAAGGCCGCTCGGTGCTGCAGTGGGGCGACATCACCACCGTCAGCTTCCACGCCACCAAGCTGTTCCACACCATCGAAGGCGGGGCCATCATCACCGAGGACGACGAACTCGCCGAGCGCGTCCGCCGGATGATCAATTTCGGCATCGTCGACGCCGAGCGCATCGAGGGCGTCGGCATCAACGCCAAGCTCAACGAGATCTCCGCGGCCATGGGGCTGTGCATCCTCGACGAGCTGGAAGACATCCTGGCGCGCCGGGCGATCATCGGCCAGCAGTACGAAAGACGCCTGCGGGACCAGTTCGACCTGCAGCGCCCCACCTACGGCAGCCAGCTCAACTACAGCTACTTTCCGGTGGCCCTGCGCGACGAGTCGAACCTGCTGGAGGCGAAGAAGGCGCTGAACGCGGTCGGCATCAATCCGCGGCGCTATTTCTACCCCTCGCTGGAAACCCTCGACTACCTGCAGCCCCAGGCGATCAAGCCGATCTCGCGCAAGTTGAGCCAGCGCATCCTCTGCGTGCCCATCTATCCGGACCTGCCCCAGACGACCCAGGACCTGCTGATCGAGACGCTGCAATCGGTGCACCAGAAGAAAACCAGCCTGGAATCCCTGCGGGCGCTCATCACGCCCGCCCAGCTGCTGCCGAGCTGGGATTTTCCCGGCGAATCCACCCCTGCTCTAACCTGACCCTGGCCCGCTATCTCCCATGACCAGTCCCGCGAAAGTGTCGGTGTTGCGCAACACCCTGATCAACTATGCCGGCCAAGCCTATGCGCTGCTGATCGGCATCTTGATCCAGCCGATGTATCTCGGTCATCTGGGTGCCGAAACCTATGGTCTGATCGGCTTCTTCGCCGTGCTGCAGACCTGGCTGCAACTGCTCGACGTCGGCATTTCCGCCTCGCTGGTGCGGGATGTCGCCCATGGCCGCGGCCAGACCGGCGCGGGACGCAATCGCGGCCAGCTGCTGCGGTCGCTGGAGTTCATCTTCATCCCGCTGGCGACCCTGGCCTTCGTCGCCATCGAGCTCAACTCCACCTGGATGGCGACGCATTGGCTGAACGTCCAGGGCCTGCCCGAGGAGACGGTGGCCCACTGCATCGGCCTGATGGGCCTGATGATCGCCTTCCGCCTGCTGTCGACGCTGTACAAGAGCGGTGTCCAGGGCGTCGAGCTGCACGGCTGGCTGAACCTGGTCAACGTGCTGGTCGCCACGGTGCGCTACTTCGGCGGCCTGGTCCTGGTGATGTGGATCTCCCAGGAGCCGCTGGACTTCTTTGTGTTCCAGGCCGGCGTCGCCGTCTTCGAGATGCTGGTCTATGCGCTCAAGGCCTATCGCCTGCTGCCCAACCCCACCTGGTGGAGCGGCTTCGACTGGCAACGGGTGAAGCCCATGGTGCCCTTCGCCCTGAGCATGTCCGTCACCTCGAGCCTGTGGATAGCCCGGACCCCGATCGACAAGAGGGTAATGT
>CAUQPA010000343.1:0-5333 GCA_963519325.1 uncultured Pseudomonas sp.
GATCTGCTGGGTGCCATGGGCGGTCAGGGTCTCCAGGATTACCGAGAGGTTGGGGTCGCCTTCGCGGTGGCGGAACACCGAGCTGCCGCCCATGCCGTCCAGTGGCTTGAGGATGACGTCGCCGTGGGTGCGGGCGAATTCACGGATGATGTCGGCGCGGCGGCTCACCAGCGTCGGTGGGGCCAGCTCGGGGAACAGGGTGGCGAAGAACTTCTCGTTGCAGTCGCGCAGGCTGGCGGGCCGGTTCACCACCAGGGTGCCGCCACGCTCGGCCTGCTCCAGCAGGTAGGTGGCATAGACGAATTCGTTGTCGAAGGGCGGGTCCTTGCGCATCAGGATCACGTCCAGCTCGCGCAGGGGCAGGTCGACGTCCTCGCCAAAGGCGAACCAGCGTTCCGGATCCTGGAAGACGTCCAGCTGACGACCGCGACCGCGGGCTTCGCCATCGACCTGGTACAGGTCCTGCATCTCGAAGTAGTGCAGGCTCCAGCCGCGGGCCTTGGCCGCCCACAGCATGGCCATGGAGCTATCCTTCTTATAGGAGATGCGTTCGATGGGATCCATGACGATCCCCAGGCGGATACTCATTGACGCTAGACCTCGGTTGTACGTGGGCAAGGCATCAGGATAGCCCTTGCATCCCCTTGAGTGCCAATGCTTGCGCGGTCGTCGTGGCGGGCGGGCCGGTGGTCTGTCGTCAGGGGATCTGCGTGGTACGTCACGGTATTGTGTGCTACAAAGAGGCGCCGCCAAAGTGCCCGGATCGACATCATTCACGTTTCCTCGACGATGAGCTGGTAGCTTGAACATGGAACAGTATTCGGAAGGGCTGAAGGTCATGGTGATCGACGATTCGAAGACGATTCGTCGCACCGCGGAGACCCTGCTCAAGAAAGTTGGCTGCGAGGTCATTACCGCCATCGATGGATTCGATGCGCTCGCCAAGATCGCCGATAGTCATCCCCACATCATCTTCGTGGACATCATGATGCCGCGACTGGATGGCTATCAGACCTGTGCGCTGATCAAGAACAACAGCGCGTTCCGCGCGACGCCCGTCATCATGCTCTCCTCCCGTGACGGGCTCTTCGACAAGGCCAAGGGCCGCATCGTCGGCTCGGACCAGTACCTCACCAAACCCTTCAGCAAAGAAGAGCTGATCGGTGCGATCAAGACCCACGTCCCCAGTTTCACTCCGCTCGAACAAGCGTCCTGAGTGTCCTGAGGCGGGCGATTCAATCTAGTAGGAAATTTTCATGGCTCGAATTCTGATCGTCGACGACTCTCCCACCGAGATGTACAAGCTCACCGCCATGCTGGAAAAGCATGGGCATCAGGTGCTCAAGGCCGAGAACGGTGCCGACGGCGTGGCCCTGGCCCGCCAGGAGAAGCCGGATGCGGTCCTCATGGACATCGTCATGCCGGGCCTCAACGGCTTCCAGGCCACCCGGCAGCTGACCAAGGATGCCGAGACCAGCCACATTCCGGTCGTCATCGTCACCACCAAGGACCAGGAGACCGATAAGGTCTGGGGCAAGCGCCAGGGCGCCAAGGACTACCTGACCAAGCCCATCGACGAAGACACCCTGCTGCGCACCCTGGCGGGTGTCCTGCAAGGCTAGGGGCTCACGTCCGTTTCTCGCGGCAGCGCCCCGATGGGCAGGGAATCCTATGAGCGACGCCACTACGCCCTACGAACTCTTGCGGCTGATCGACCTGCGCTGCCGGGAACGGGCGGCCGGTCTGCCGGCGCAGCAGGAAAACCAGCGGACCTGGAGCGGCATCGGCTTTCGCCTCGGTGAATTGCGCTTCGTGATTCCCATGGGCGAGGTCAGCGAGATCCTGCCGGAGCCGCGCTTCACCGCCTTGCCCGGCGTCAAGCCCTGGCTCAAGGGCGTGGCCAACGTACGCGGCCGGCTGCTGCCGATCGCCGACCTCGGGCAGTTCCTCGGCGTGAAGATCCAGGCGCTGCGCAAACAGCGCCGCATCCTGATCGTCGACCATGGCGACCTCTTCGTCGGATTGGCGGTTGACGAAGTCCTGGGCATGCAACATTTCGACATCGAGGCCTATCGCGAGCACGCCGACAGCGTGCCCGCGGGCCTGCACTTCTTTCTGGAGGGCGTCTTCCAACGCGACGTGCCGTGGCTGGTCTGCAGTCCGCGCGCCTTGGTCGAGCATCCCGAATTCATGGACGTCGCGGCCTGAGTCGCTAGACGCCAGGGCGCCGCGTACCGGCGCGGGGTCGGGATGGCAGGAGCTATCGCCGACGGGTGGGGGTAGGGCGACGAATGCCGGTTTCAAGCGAACCGGCGGGTCGGCCGACAAGGATAGAACTGAAGGATCCAAGGTCCAGGCGGGGGCCGCTGATGAACAAACTCAATACCGGGAAACTCAACGCGTGGGTCGCGGGCATGTTCGTGGTGCTGATCGTCGCGATCGTGCTGCTGTTCGCCAACTTCGCGTACCTGGGCACCCAGACCAACTACGACAACCAGTACCAGGGGCAGGCCACCGAGCTGCGCATCCTGTCGCAGCAGCTCGCCAAGAGCGCCAGTGAGGCCGCCACCGGCAAGGCCGAGGCCTTCAAGGACCTGCGCGTGGCCCGCGCCGAGTTCGAGCGCCGCTGGAACATCCTGCGCAATGGCGATCCCCAGACCGGCCTGCCGGCCTCGCCAGCGATCCTCGCCGCGCGCCTGGACACCGTGCAGGGGCAGTGGGCCAACCTGCGCAAGCAGGTCGACACCATGCTGGGCAGCGAGCAGACCGTGCTGTCGCTGCACCAGCTGGCCGGCGCCCTGGCCGATACCATTCCCCAGCTGCAGGTCGAGAACGAGGAAATCGTCGACATCCTGATCGAGCGCGGCGCGCCCGCCAGCCAGGTGGTGGTGGCCCAGCGCCAGGCCCTGCTCGCCGAGCGGATCCTCAGCGCCATCAACAAGATCCTCACCGGCGACGAAGCCGCCGTGCAGGCCGCCGACAGCTTCGGCCGCGACGCCAGCCTGTTCGGCCGGGTGCTCAAGGCCATGCGCGAAGGCAATGCCTCCATGGGCATCGCCAAGATCACCGACCCGGAAGCGGTCGGCCGCCTGAACGAGGCCAACAAGCTGTTCGAGTTCGTCTCCGGCAACGTCGACGAGATCCTCGCCACCTCGCCCGAACTGCTGCAGATCCGCTCCGCCGTAGGCCAGATCTACAGCGGCTCCCAGGCGCTGCTCGGGTCCGCCTCGGAGCTCAGCGCCGGTTACGCCGCCCTGGCCCAGAGTCGCAAGATCAACACCGTGGGCAGCTATCTGCTGGTGTTCATCGCCCTCGGCGCCATCCTCTGCATCGGCTACATCCTGGTGCGGGACACCCGCCGGCGCCTGGCCGAGACCGACGAGAAGAACCAGCGCAACCAGACCGCCATCCTACGGCTGCTGGATGAGATCGCCGACCTGGCCGACGGTGACCTGACCGTGCAGGCTACGGTGACCGAGGACTTCACCGGCGCCATCGCCGACTCCATCAACTACTCCATCGACCAGCTGCGCGAACTGGTGGAGACCATCAACCAGACCGCCTTGCAGGTAGCCGCCGCCGCCCAGGAATCCCAGGACACCGCGACCGTGCTGGCCGAGGCCTCGGAGCACCAGGCCCAGGAGATCGCCGGGGCGTCCGCGGCGATCAACGAGATGGCCGTGTCCATCGACCAGGTCTCCACCAACGCCTCCGAATCCACCGCGGTGGCAGAGCGCTCCGTGGCCATCGCCAACAAGGGCAACCAGGTGGTGCACAACACCATCATCGGCATGGACAGCATTCGCGAGCAGATCCAGGACACCGCCAAGCGGATCAAGCGCCTGGGTGAATCGTCCCAGGAGATCGGCGACATCGTCGGCCTGATCAACGACATCGCCGACCAGACCAACATCCTGGCCCTGAACGCCGCCATCCAGGCCTCCATGGCCGGCGATGCCGGTCGCGGTTTCGCCGTGGTCGCCGACGAGGTCCAGCGCCTCGCCGAGCGCTCCTCCGGCGCCACCAAGCAGATCGAGGCGCTGGTCAAGGCGATCCAGACCGACACCAACGAAGCGGTGATTTCCATGGAGCAGACCACCTCGGAAGTGGTCCGCGGCGCCGCCCTGGCCCAGGACGCCGGGGTGGCCCTGGAGGAGATCGAAAAGGTGTCCCAGAGCCTGGCCGGGCTGATCCAGAACATTTCCAACGCCGCACGGCAGCAGTCGTCGTCCGCCAGCCACATCTCCAGCACCATGAACGTGATTCAGGAGATCACCTCGCAGACCTCCGCCGGGACCACCGCCACCGCGCGCAGCATCGGCGAACTGGCCAAGCTGGCCAGCGAGATGCGGCGTTCGGTATCGGGCTTCAATCTGCCGAACGAGCAGCCGCTGGGCTGAACGCAGCAGCCACACCGTGGCGTGGCGAGGGGGAAACGCGGTGGGGGAGTCGAGTTGGGCGTTGTGCCGTGCTCCCGCGCTGCCGGATGCGGACTTCGAGCGCTGGCGACAGTTGCTCGAAACCCGTGCCGGGATGGTGCTGGACGAGCGTCAGCGCAGCTTTCTGCAGGTCCAGTTGGCGGCGCGCATGCGCGAGCTGGGGATCGCCGCCTACGACGACTATTACCGGGTCGTCGGCGCGGGCATCAGCGGACGGGTCGAATGGGTCCGGCTGCTCGACCGGCTGACCATCCAGGCCACCCGCTTCTTCCGCCATCCGCCGTCGTTCGCCCTGCTGGAAGCCTTCGTGAGTGAATTCGTCCAGGCCGCCAAGGGCAACAGCCTGACGCTGTGGAGTCTGGGTTGTGCCAGTGGAGAGGAAGCGTTTTCGATGGCCATCAGCACCGCCGACGTGCTTTCCCGGCAAGGGCACCCCATGACCTTCGCCCTGACCGGCACGGACATCAGCAGCGAAGCCTTGCGCCAGGCGCGGCAGGGCACCTATGGCCCGCAGCGGTTGGCCGGGGTGTCGCCCGAGCGGCGGGAGCGCTACTTTCGTGCCCGTGAGGACGGCAGCTTCGAGGTCGCCGCCTGGTTGGCCGAACGGCTGTGCTTCGCCCGGCTCAACGTGCTGGAGCTGGGCCAGGCGCCCTTGCAGGGGCTCAATGTCATTTTTTGTCAGAACTTGCTGATTTATTTCCGCCGCTGGCTGCGTCGAGACCTGCTCAACCAGCTGGTCCAGCGGCTTGCACCGGGTGGGCTCTTGGTCCTGGGTGTCGGTGAGGTGAGCAATTGGAGCCACCCGCAACTGGTACCCGTCGATCATCCCGAAGTCCTGGCGTTCACCCGCCAGGTAAGCCCCCCGGCATGACAGGAGCCGAGATGATCGATCGA
>CAUQPA010000344.1:0-5317 GCA_963519325.1 uncultured Pseudomonas sp.
AAGGTGGTCTGATCAGACACCTTCATAGTGGCGCACCCCTACCAACAAGGATCACCTCCATGCGTAAACCTCTCTCTCAGCGTCTCTTCCGTAGCGCCGCCCTGCTGCTGGCCCTGGGCCTGGCCCACCAGGCCACTGCCCAGGCCGAGGACCTGCTGCAGACAGTCAAGCAACGCGGCGAGCTGGTCGTAGGTCTGGAAGGCACCTACCCGCCCTTCAGCTTCCAGGACGAACAGGGCCAGTTGACCGGCTTCGAGGTCGACTTCGCCAAGGCGCTGGCCAAGGAGCTGGGCGTGAAGGCCAAGATCGAGCCGGGCAAGTGGGATGGCCTGCTGGCCGCGCTGGAATCCCGCCGCCTGGACGTGGTGATCAACCAGGTGACGATCAGCGACGAGCGCAAGAAGAAGTACGATTTCTCCACCCCCTACACCGTCTCCGGCATCCAGGCCCTGGTGCGCAAGGATGACGCGTCCAGCATCAAGACCGCCGCCGATCTCGCCGGCAAGAAGGTAGGGGTCGGCCTGGGCACCAACTACGAGCAGTGGCTGCGCCAGAACGTCCCGAAGGCGGATGTCCGCACCTACGAAGACGACCCGACCAAGTACCAGGACCTGCGCGTCGGCCGTATCGACGCCATTCTCGTCGACCGCCTGGCCGCCCTGGAACTGCTGGCCAAGACCAAGGACCGCCTGGCCCTCGCCGGCGAACCCTTCAGTCGCCAGGAGTCGGGCATCGCCGAACGCAAGGGGGATCCAGAATTCCACGCCGCCATCGACCAGGCCATCGCCAAGCTGCGCGCCGACGGCACCCTGGCGAAGATCTCCGAGAAGTGGTTCAAGGCTGACGTCACCCAATGAGCGACACGCTACAGCTCCTGCTCGATTCGCTGCCCTTCCTGCTGAAGGGCGCGATCTGGACGGTGGTCCTGAGTCTCGGCGGCATGTTCTTCGGACTGCTGCTGGGCTTCGGCCTGGCGCTGCTGCGCCGCTCGGCCCACGTCCTGCCGCGCAGCCTGGCGCGGCTGTACATCTCCTTCTTCCGGGGCACACCGCTGCTGGTCCAGCTGTTCGTCATCTACTACGGCCTGCCCGAGCTCGGCGTGCAGCTCGATCCGTTGCCGGCGGCCCTGATCGGCTTTTCACTGAACATGGCCGCCTACACGGCGGAGATCATCCGCGCCGCCATAGGTGCCATCGACCGGGGCCAGTGGGAGGCGGCAGCCAGTATCGGCATGACGCCCCTGCAGACCCTCAGGCGCGCCATCCTGCCCCAGGCCTTGCGCATCGCCCTGCCGCCGCTCGGCAACAGCTTCATCTCCCTGGTGAAGGACACCTCGCTGGCGGCCACCATCCAGGTGCCCGAGCTGTTCCGCCAGGCCCAGCTGATCACCGCCCGTACCTTCGAGATCTTCAGTCTCTATCTCGCCGCGGCCCTGCTCTACTGGATCCTGGCCAGCCTGTTGTCGACCCTGCAGGAACGCCTGGAGCGCCACTACGGTCGCCACCTCAACGAAAGAGGCCCGTCATGATCGAGGTCAGAGGGCTGTCCAAGTCCTTCCGCCAGCAGACCGTCCTCCAGGCCATCGACCTGGACGTCGCCCAGGGTGAAGTGGTGGCCATCATCGGCCCGAGCGGCTCGGGCAAGACCACCCTGCTGCGCTGCCTGAACCTGCTGGAGACCCCGGACGCCGGCAGCATCAGCCTGGGCGATCTACGCATCGACGCGGCCAAGCCGTTGAAGGCCCAGCAGACGGTAATTCGCCAGTTGCGTCAGCGCATGGGCTTCGTCTTCCAGAACTTCAACCTGTTTCCCCATCGCACCGCGCTGGAGAACGTGACCGAGGGGCCCATCGTCGTCCAGGGCGAGGACCGCGCCAGCGCCCTTGCCCACGGCCGCGAGCTGCTGGCCAAGGTCGGCCTGGCCGAAAAGGCGGATACCTATCCGGGGCAGCTGTCCGGCGGCCAGCAACAGCGCGTCGCCATCGCCAGGGCGCTGGCCATGCGCCCCCAGGCGATCCTCTTCGACGAACCCACCTCGGCGCTCGATCCCGAGCGGGTCGGCGAGGTGCTGGCGACCATTCGCGGGCTGGCCCAGGAGGGGCGTACCCTGGTCATCGTCACCCACGAGATGGCCTTCGCCCGTGATGTCGCCCACCGGGTGCTGTTCATGGACGGTGGCCGCATCGTCGAGCAGGGCAGCGCGGCCGAGGTTTTCAACCAGCCGCGCGAGGAACGAACCCGGCGCTTTCTCGCCAAGTTCGTCCGCGACCAGGCGGCCGACTACTCCTGAGCCAGACCGGCGCAGCCTTGCAGGCTGGCCTGGCTGACGTTGCTGTTGGCCGGCACGCCATGGGTCAGCCAGACATTGCCACCGATGGTCGAGCCCTGGCCGATGGTGATGCGGCCGAGGATGGTCGCCCCGGCATAGATCACCACGTCGTCCTCGACGATGGGATGGCGTGGGTGACCCTTCTTGAGATTGCCCTCGGCATCGGCCGGGAAGCGCTTGGCGCCCAGGGTCACCGCCTGGTAGATGCGCACCCGGTCACCGATGATGCAGGTCTCGCCGATGACCACGCCGGTGCCATGGTCGATGAAGAAGCCTTCGCCGATCTGGGCGCCGGGATGGATGTCGATCCCCGTCGCCGAATGCGCCCGCTCGCTGACCATGCGCGCCAGCAGCGGCAGGCCGCTGCGGTAGAAATGGTGGGCGATGCGGTGGTGGATCATGGCGTAGATCCCCGGATAGCAGAGCAGCACCTCGTCCACGCTACGCGCCGCCGGGTCGCCCTGGTAGGCGGCGATCACATCGGTGTCCAGCAGGCGCCGCAGGTCCGGTAGCGCCAGGGCGAAGCCCTGCACCAGCTGGCGGGCCTCGTCGGCGCGATTGCTGCCGTTCTCGCCGCGTTGCTTGGCGAAATAGTCGAGTTCCAGCTTGGCCTGGATCGCCAGGGCGTTGAGCGCGCGTTCCAGCTCGAAACCGACGTAGAAATCCTCGCTCTCCTGGCGCAGCTGATCCGGCCCCAGGCGCAGCGGAAAGAGCGCACCGCTGAGGGATTCGATCACGCTGGCCATCACACTGCGCGAAGGCAGTTCGCGGCCGCTGAACTCGCGGAAGCGGCCATGCGTTTCGCGCCAATGGCCGCGTGCGGCATGGAGTTCGCCGACGATACGACTGAGTTGCCAGTCGTTGCCACCCATGGAATGCCCGTTATTGTCGCTCATAAGTCTTCTACCCAGTTGCCAGATCGTCGAGGATAAAGTATCCGCTGCTCTCTGACAGCCCGCGCCGCGTCAGGCGCGGTAAGCTGTCCGCCCCTCGCCAACCCAGGAGCGCCCACCATGATCGCCTCCCCCCTGGTCACCGCCGCCTGGCTGCAGACGCAACTCGGCCGTGCCGATCTCATGATCCTCGATGCCAGTCTCTACCTGCCGAACGAGCCACAGGTGGCCGACGAGACCTATCGCCAGCAGCACCTCCCCGGCGCGCTGCGCTTCGATATCGAACACTTCTCCGATCCGGACACGTCCCTGCCGCACATGGTCCCCAGCGCCGGGCGCTTCGCCCGGCTCGCCGGCGAACTGGGCGTGACGCCAGACACCTTCATCGTGGTCTACGACCAGAAGGGCCTGTTCTCCGCCGCCCGCGCCTGGTGGCTGTTCCGGCTGTTCGGTCATGATCAGGTGGTGGTGCTGGATGGGGGCCTGCCACTCTGGCGCGAGCTGGGCTTGCCCCTGGAGGCGGGCGTGAATCGGCGCGAAGCTCAGCCGCCCTATCCGACCACCCTGAACAACCGCCTGCTGTGCGGCCTGGGCGATGTCCAGACCGCCCTCACTGTGGGCCAGACCCAGGTACTCGACGCCCGAGGCGCCAAGCGCTTCACCGGCGAGGTCGCGGAGCCGCGCCCGGGCGTGGCGTCCGGCCATATGCCCGGCAGCCAGAATTTGCCCTACGACAGTCTGCTCGGTGCAGACGGCACCCTGCTACCGCCACAGGAGCTGCGCCAGCGCTTCCAGGCGCTGGGGGTCGACGGCCTGCACCCGGTGATCACCAGCTGCGGCAGCGGCGTCACCGCGGCCGTCCTGCTGCTGGCCCTGAACGTCGCCGGCCTGCCCGATGGGCGACTCTACGACGGCTCCTGGAGCGAATGGGGCCAGCACCCGGCGACGGCGAAGGCCCTGGGCCCCGCCTGACCCGCTCGGCGTCATCGCCAAGGCTTTGATTTTGCTAGAAACCTGTAGTATCCGATAGAGGCACCTAATCACCGACATCGCCTTTAACAATGAGGCAAATCGTCAAAAGGCGATTAGTATGCGACCTATCGATTTCAACCCTCGTCTTCAAACCCTCAAGGAGTCATCAATGTCCCTGATCAACACCGAAGTGAAGCCTTTCACCGCGACTGCCTACCACAACGGCAAATTCGTCCAGGTGACCGAGGCCGATCTGAAGGGCAAGTGGTCCGCCATCGTCTTCTACCCGGCTGACTTCACCTTCGTGTGCCCCACCGAGCTGGAAGACCTTGCTGACCTGTACCCCGAGTTCCAGAAGCTGGGCGTCGAGATCTACGGCGTGTCCTGCGACACCCATTTCGCCCACAAGGCCTGGCACGACACCTCGGACGCCATCAAGAAGGTCAACTACCCGCTGGTCGGCGATCCCACCGCTCGCCTGGCACGCAACTTCGAAGTCCTGATCGAAGAAGAAGGTCTGGCCCTGCGTGGCACCTTCCTGATCAACCCGGAAGGCCAGATCAAGCTGTGCGAAATCCACGACAACGGTATCGGCCGTGACGCCAGCGAACTGCTGCGCAAGGTCCGCGCTGCCCAGTACGTCGCCAACCACCCGGGCGAAGTCTGCCCCGCCAAGTGGAAAGAAGGCGAAGCGACCCTGACCCCCTCGCTGGACCTGGTCGGCAAGATCTAACGCCCGCCTGATCTAGCCCGAGCGCCCGGGCGCCTTGCCCGCGCGCTCTTTTTTTGCCCATTTTTTACGGAAGCCACGTCGCCATGTTGGACGCCAATCTGCAAGCCCAGCTCAAGACCTACCTCGAACGCGTCACGCGCCCCATCGAGATCGTCGCGTCCCTCGACGATGGCGCGAAATCCCGTGAAATGCTCAGCCTGCTCCAGGACATCGCCAGCCTGTCCGACCAGGTCAGCCTGAGCACCGACGGCAGCGATGAGCGCCGCCCCTCCTTCGCCCTGCTGACCCCCGGTCAGAACATCGACCTGCGCTTCGCCGGTCTGCCCATGGGCCACGAATTCACCTCCCTGGTACTCGCCCTGCTGCAGGTCGGCGGTCATCCGTCCAAGGC
>CAUQPA010000345.1:0-5308 GCA_963519325.1 uncultured Pseudomonas sp.
GTGCCCGGACAGCTCCAGCCACTGGCACACCGCCTCGCGGATGCTGGCTTCGTCGTCGACCAGATAGACCTGGGCTTGCATGGTGATGTCCTCTCGCTGCCTGCGCGCCGTCACCTTGCCCGAACGGCGCCGGGTGGTCGAGGCTTCAATCGGGTGCGGCAGGCAACCGGAGCCGGAACACCGCGCCCTCCGCGCCATTGTCCGCCTCCAGGCTGCCGCCCTGGGCCTGGACGATGGCCGAGGACACCGCCAGCCCCAGGCCGAGGCCCTCGCCGACTGGTTTGGTGGTGAAGAAGGGATCGAACACCTGGGCCAGGTGCTCCTCGGCGATGCCGCCGCCGTTGTCGGCCACCTCCAGCTGCCAGGTCGCGTTCTCGTGCTGCAGGCTGACCCAGACCCGCGGCGTCGGCCGCTCCGCCACCGCGTCCAGCGCATTGCGCAGCAGGTTCACCAGCACCTGCTCCAGGCGGATGGGATCACCCAGCACCCAGGCCGGCTGCGGCAGGTCGAGTCGCAGGTCGACCGCCAGTTCGGCGCGCCGCGCGTCCAGCAGCTCCAGCGCCTGTTCCACTACCCGCGCCAGGTCGACGCGTTCGCGCAGGCCGGCGGGGGTCTTGCGCGCATAGGTCTTGAGGTGCGCGGTGAGGCCGCTCATGCGGGTCAGCAGGCCATCGAGGCGCTCCAGGGCGGCGCGTGCCTCGTCCAGCCGTCCGTGATCCAGCAGCAGCCGCAGGCTGGCCAGGTGCATGCGCTGGGCGGTGAGCGGCTGGTTGAGTTCGTGCACCAGGGCCGCCGACATCTGCCCCAGGGCGGCCAGCTTGGCGGCCTGGACCAGGCCGTCCTGGGCGGTACGGAGTTCTGCGGTACGGGCCTCCACCAGTTGCTCCAGCTCCAATCGACTGCGCTGGCGCAGGCGTTGCAGGCGCCGCCGCTGGACCAGCAGCAGGGCCGCGCAGACCAGCAGCAACCAGGCGCAGCCGGCGGCCAGGGCGGCGCCCAGGCTACCGCCCGGCAACTCCGCGGTGGGCCTGAGCAGGTGCAGGGTCCAGCCTTCGCTGGGCAGCGGCAGGCTATCCCAGAGGTAGTCTCCCGTACCTTCCGGCGCCTCGATGCGCGCCACCTGGCGGCGGTCGCCCAGAAGCACCCGGTCATGGTAGGTCAGGAGCTGCAGGGTGCGTCGGTCGTACTGCCGGGTGGTGGCCAACTCGGTGCGTTCGGCGGCGGTCAATTCGCGCAGCAGGCGGTAGCGCCAGTCGGGCCGGTTGGCGGCGAACACCACGCCGCGGGCGTCGCTGAGCAGCAGCACCTCGGGGTGTTCGCCCCAGCGCGCCTCGATGGCGGGGAATTCCAGCTTGACCACCACCGCCCCGAGGAAGCGCCCGGCGCCATCCAGCACCGCGTGGGAGAGGAAGTAGCCAGGGATGCCGGTGGTGACGCCGACGGCATAGAAGCGTCCGCTGCCGCCCGCCAGCGTCTCGCGGAAATAGGGACGAAAGCCGTAGTTGTGGCCGACGTAGCTGGTGGGCAGGCGCCAGTTGCTGGCCCCTATGGCCAGGCCAGTGCGATCCAGCACCTCCAGCGTCGAGGACTGGGCGGCGGCATTGAGCCGCTCCAGCTTGAGATTGAGTCGTTCGGTGGCGGCCGCCGTGGGTGGCGCGCTGAGGGCGGCGATCAGCTCGGGATCCTGGGCCAGTACCGCCGGCAGGGCGCGGAAGCGATCGATCAGGGTCTGCAGGCCGCTGGCGTGCAGGCGCAGCTGTTCCTGGCCGAGCAGGCTGGCCTCGGCCAGGGCCGCGCGTTCGGCGCGGTGCCAGGCCAGGCCGCTGACCAGCAGGCCGCCGAGCAGGGCGAGCAACAGCACTGGCAGCAGGCGCAGGGCAGGGGGCATCGAGGGGCACCGTGGCAGGGGTGGCCGGACGATAGCACGGCCGCTGGCCGACGCCTCAGAGCCTGTTCAGAATCTGCTGCGCGTCGGCCAAACCGCGTTGAAAATGGCCTGGGTCGCCAGCCCGGCTTGGGCGGCCCCGTCGCAATACTCATTTACCACTCGTAAACTCGCACGCGAGTCCGCTCCGCTTCCTCAGCCATTTTCGTGGGGCCGCCTAGGCCTTGTTTGGCTCTAGCTCGCGAGATTATGAACGGGCTCTCAGGCCGAGATGGCGGTGGCCTGGGCGATCTGCTCGGGCTGGAAGTGGCAGGTGAAGCAGCTGCCCTCGCCGACCACGCTGTGGATGTCCAGCGCGCCGCGATGGCGGATCAGCACGTGCTTGACGATGGCCAGGCCCAGCCCGGTGCCGCCGGTGCTGGAGGCGCGGCTGGCATCGAGGCGATAGAAGCGCTCGGTGAGGCGCGGCAGGTGGCGGGCATCGATGCCGGGCCCGGTGTCCTGTACGGCGACGTGGGCACCTGCGGCGTCCTGCCAGGCGCGCACCCGCACCTCGCCGCCCTCGGGGCTGTACTTGACCGCATTGAACACCAGGTTGGAGAAGCAGCTGCGCAGTTCGGTCTCGCTGCCCAGCAATGCCAGGCCTGGTTCGCAGTCGAGGCTCAGGCGATGGCCGACCGCACCGGACAGCGCCCGGCCGTCCTGCAGGATGGAGCCGAGCAGCGGGCCCAGGGCCACCGGGCGGTTGTCGGCGGGATAGTCGGTGGCTTCCAGGCGCGCCAGCAGCAGCAGGTCGTCGATGGTGTGCTGCATGCGTCCGGCCTGTTGCTGCATCTGGCCCAGCGCCCGACGCCAGCGTGGGGTAGCGTGTTCGGCGTTATCGAGCAGGGTTTCCAGGTAGCCGGTGATCACCGTCAGCGGCGTACGCAACTCATGGGAAACGTTGGCGACGAAATCCTTGCGCATCTGTTCCAGCTGGTGGACACGGGTCACGTCGCGCACCAGCAGCAGGCGATCGCCCTCGCCGAAGCGGGTGACCAGGATGTGCAGGTACTGGTCGTCGTTGAGCGGCGAGGCCAGTTCCAGGGGCTCGCCGTAGTCGCCACTGACGAAGTAGTCGGCGAAGCGCGGGTGGCGCACCAGGTTGGTGATGGGCTGGCCGAGGTCCTGCGGCTGGCGCAGGCCTAGCAGGGTTTCCGCGGCGCGGTTCCACCACTCCAGGTTGCCGTGGCGATCCACCAGGATGATGGCGTCGCGCAGGGCCTCGGTGGAAGCCTGGGCGCGGCCGATCACGGCGAGCAATTCCTCGCGCTGGCGCTGTTCGTGGCGCTGGCGGCGGTAGAGGCGATCCAGTACATCACCCCACAGGCCTTCGGCTTCCGGCGGCGCGCCGGGCGTCTCGTTCAGCAGCCAGGCGTGCAGGCGCAAGAGGTGCCTCAGGGTGACCGCCAGGTAGACCGCCAATCCCAGGGCCACCGCCAGGCCGACATGGCCGAACGGCCAGCCGGCCAGGGCACAGCCGGCGACCACGGTCGTCAGTTGGGTGGCCAGACGGGAGCGCCAGTTGATGTTCACGGCGGCGGTGGCCTGCGCGATCAGAGTTTGGTGGAAAAGCGATACCCGGTGCCGCGCACCGTCTGTACCAGGTTCTCGTAGGTCTCGCCCAGCGCCTTGCGCAGGCGGCGGATGTGCACGTCCACGGTGCGTTCCTCGACATAGACGTTGCCACCCCAGACCTGGTCGAGCAACTGGCCACGGGTATAGGCGCGCTCCTGGTGGGTCATGAAGAACTGCAGCAGGCGGTACTCGGTGGGCCCCATCTCGGCGGGCGCGCCGTCGATGGTCACCCGGTGGCTGATCGGATCGAGGATCAGGCCATTGACCTCCAGCGGACCGTCGTTCTCCAGGTGCCCGGTGCGGCGCAATACGGCTTTCAGCCGCGCCACCAGCTCGCGGGGCGAGAAGGGCTTGGTGATGTAGTCGT
Organism: uncultured Pseudomonas sp.; assembly: GCA_963519325.1. Classification (GTDB taxonomy): domain Bacteria; phylum Pseudomonadota; class Gammaproteobacteria; order Pseudomonadales; family Pseudomonadaceae; genus Chryseomonas. The sequence goes on from CAUQPA010000345.1 coordinate 3,870, forward strand.
CGGCGCCGGTCTCCAGGCCCTGGACCTTGTTGTCCTCGTCGCCCTTGGCCGTGAGCATGATGATGGGGATGGCGTCGGTCAGCTCGTCACGCTTGAGCCGGCGGGCTAGCTCCAGGCCGGAGGTGCCCGGCAGCATCCAGTCGAGCAGGATGAGATCGGGCTTGCGGTCGACGATCAGGGCGTGGGCGTCCTTGCTGTTGTCCGCCTCCAGGCATTCATAGCCAGCCATTTCCAAGGCCACGGCGATCATCTCGCGAATGGGGGCCTCGTCGTCGACGATCAGGATGGATTTACCCGTCATGGAGCGCTCTGCCTCTCGAGTCCTTGCAATGTGCCGTGCATTAGATAGCGCCAATATTGCAGCTATGTGACAAGGCTGTCATATCTAACTTATATCCCACAATATGGGATGATGTATCACATATTGAGATTTTCCGGCGAGGCTCCTAGAGTGAAGGCACCATGAACGACAACAATTCCAACAAGGGCGAAGCGCCCAGCGGGGCCCAGGCGCTGTTTCGCGGCCTGGCGGTACTCGAAGCCGTGGCCGCTGGCGCCGACAGTCTGGCCCAGGTCGGCGCCGTCATCGGCTGCACCCGCAGCACCACCCATCGCCTGGTCGCCGCCCTGACCCAGGCCGGCTATCTGCGCAGCGATGGCGGGCGACTGATCCTCGGCAGCCACCTCATCGCCCTCGGCTACCAGGCACGCGAGCAACTGCCGCTGACCGGCGTGGCCCGGCCCCATCTGCAACGCCTGGCCCAGCACTGCGGCGACACCGTGCACCTCGGCGTACGCGAGGGCGGCGACGTGCTCTACCTGGACAAGCTGCCCGGCAGCCGCGGCCTGGAAATGAGATCCCGCGTCGGCCTGCGCATGCCACTGGCGCTGACCGGCGTCGGCAAGGCGCTGATGCTCGACCTCGCCGAGGGCGAGTGGGAGGGCCTCTACGGCGAAGGCCTGGCGCGCCGCGCCGGGCAACCCGGCCTGCGCGAGGACTTCCTGCCCTGGGCGGACTACCGCGCGCGGCTGCGCCAGTACGCCAGCGACGGCTACGCCCTGGACCTGGAAGAGAACGAACTGGGTATCCGCTGCGTGGCCGCGCCCATCCGCGGGGCCGACGGCGCCATCGTCGCCGCCCTCAGCGTGGCCAGTGCCATCCCCTACATGCCCGAGGCGCGGCTGCACGAATTGCAGCCCGAGGTCAGTGCCTGTGCCCGGGCCATTTCCCGCGAACTCGGCTGGAGTCCTGCATGACCGCCACCCCGCACCTCATCGGCCTCGACTGGGGCACCTCGTCCCTGCGCGCCCAGTTGCTCGACGCCCAGGGCGCCGTGCTGGAAACCCGCAGCCGGCCCTGGGGCATCATGCATGTGCCCGACGGCGACTTCGCCGCGGCCTATCGCACCCGGGTGGGTGACTGGCGGGCGGCCCATCCC
>CAUQPA010000346.1:0-5295 GCA_963519325.1 uncultured Pseudomonas sp.
GTCATCTTCGATTTCCCAGGGGTCACCCGCGCAAAGGGCGGACCGGTTAGACGAAAACGCCGGCAAGAATCTGTTCAAAGGCTCGCGAGCTAGAGACAAACAAGGCCTTGGCGGCCCCGCGAAGAGGGCGGAGGGAGCGCAGTTTACCCAGCGTAAATGAGCATCCCGACGCCCTTTTCAACGCCGTTTGGCCGACGCGCAGCAGACTTTGGACGGGCTCTTGGAGCCGACGCCGGTCAAATTTTAACCAATTAGCGAGGCGCCGAACAATGGCGTCTTGAGATCAGCCCGCCAGGTCGTGCTTGCTGCCACCCCGGCAGGTCGGCGAATCCGGCGCCTGGCCCTGGCTCGCCCACTCCTCCGGGGTATAGGTGTGCAGCGCCAGCGCATGGAACTGGCCCATGAGTTCGCCCAGGGTGCCGTAGACTTTCTGGTGGCGCTTCACGGCATTGAGCCCGGCGAAGTGTTCGCTGACCACCACCGCCTTGTAGTGGGTCTCCTGGCCACGGCTGTGCATGTGGCTTTCGTCCAGCACCTCCAGGTGCTCGGGTTGCAACAGGCCCAGGCTGGACTGGATACGTTCGCGCATGCTCATGGGGATACCTCGACTGTGAGAGCCGTCATTCTAGCGAGGGCGGCCACCGGCCGGAATCGCCTCCGTCGGCCCGGAAACGACGAAGCCCGGAACGAGTCCGGGCTTCGGCTGCGGCGTGGGCTCAGCGCTTGGCGGGCGGCGTGGCGTTGCCGGCGCCGGCCGGCGGCTTGACGCCCAGCTCCTTGTCCATCTCGGCGAGGATGCCGTTGACCTTGGGTACCGCCAGCTCGAGCTTGGCCTGGGTCAGCTCGGCGGACTGCGCCGACAGCCGCGGCAGGGTCGCCAGCATCTTCTTGCCGAGGTCCGACTGGTAGAACTTGATCAGGCCTTCCAGCTCGTCTTCGGTGAAGGTATCGGTATAGAGCTTGACCAGGTCCGGCTTGACCTTTTCCCAGCCGATGGTGCTGTCCAGCGCCTGGTTGGCACGGGCGGTGTAGCTTTCCAGCACGGCTTTCTTGGCCGGCGCCTTGGCCTGCTCGAAGTGCTGGGCGAACAGTTGCTGCACCTGGGCATAGACCGGGGTGGTCAGCTTGTCGGCGTTGGCCAGCTTGAGAAAGCGCTCTGCGTCGGCTGCGTGGCTTTTGGCGTCGGCCAGGGCCAGGCCACTCGCACTGGACAGCAGGACGAGGGCACCGAGCGTACGAAGAGTCTTTTTCATGGGCGTCCTTGAGGATGCGAAAAATGGACGGGAAGTCTGGCAGAGACGGGCTGAATGCCAGCTGAACTGCCTTCGACCGCCACCAGGCAAGTGAGAACACTTCCCATTTGGGAACCCTGGCGCTAACCTGCTGCCCAACCTAGCTGGACCCTTACCCTACGAGCGGAGACCGCCATGAGCCGTACCGAAACCGATAGCATCGGCCCCATCGAAGTGGCCGACGATGTCTACTGGGGCGCCCAGACCCAGAGGTCGCTGGAAAACTTCGCCATCGGCAACCAGCAGATGCCGCTGGCGGTGGTGCATGCCCTGGCCACGGTGAAGAAGGCGGCCGCCCGGGTCAATCTGCGCCTCGGCGAATTGCCGGAAGACGTCGCCACCCTGATCGAGAAGGCCAGCAGCGAGATCCTCGACGGCTTCCACGACGACCAGTTTCCCCTGGTGGTCTGGCAGACCGGCAGCGGCACCCAGAGCAACATGAACGTCAACGAGGTCATCGCCGGACGCAGCAACGAGCTGGCCGGCAACGGCATGGGCGGCAAGAAGCCGGTCCACCCCAACGACCACGTCAACCGCGGCCAGAGCTCCAACGACTGCTTCCCCACCGCCATGCACATCGCCACCGCCCTGGCGGTGCAGAACGACCTGCTGCCGGCCATCGCCGAGCTGTCCGGCGGCTTGGCGCTGCAATCGGCGCGCTATCAGCATCTGGTCAAGACCGGTCGCACCCACATGATGGATGCCACCCCGGTGACCTTCGGCCAGGAGCTGTCGGCCTTCGTCGCCCAGCTCGACCTCGCCGAACGCGCCATCCGCAATGCCTTGCCGGCCGTCCTGGAACTGGCTCAGGGCGGTACCGCCGTGGGCACCGGCCTCAATGCGCCTAAGGGCTTTGACGAAGCCATCGCCAAGGAGATCGCCGAACTTACCGGCCTGCCCTTCGTCACCGCACCGAACAAGTTCGCCGCCCTCGCTGGCCATGAGCCGCTGGTAGCCCTGCACGGCGGCCTCAAGACCCTGGCCGGGGCGCTGATGAAGATCGCCAACGACCTGCGCCTGCTGGGCTCCGGTCCGCGCGCGGGCTTCGCCGAGGTCAAGCTGCCGGCCAACGAACCGGGCAGCTCCATCATGCCGGGCAAGGTCAACCCGACCCAGTGCGAGGCCCTGTCGATGCTGGCCTGCCAGGTGATCGGCAACGACGTCACCGTCGGCTTCGCCGCCAGCCAAGGCCATCTGCAGCTCAACGTCTACAAGCCGGTGATCGCCCACAATGTGCTCGAATCCATCCGCCTGCTGGCCGATGGCTGCCGCAACTTCAACACCCATTGCGTCACCGGCATGGAGCCGGACGAGCACAAGATGGCCGAGCACCTGGAACAGGGGCTGATGCTGGTGACCGCACTCAACCCGCACATCGGCTACGACAAGGCCGCCGAGATCGCCAAGAAGGCCTATGCCGAGAAAAAGACCCTGCGCGCTGCCGCGCTGGAACTCGGCTACCTGACCGATGCCCAGTTCGACGAGTGGGTACGCCCGGAAACCATGCTGGAAGCCGGTGGCCGTGGCTGAAGCCCGCGGCGCCACGCCGCTGGAAGGGGATGGCCGGCGCCTGCTGATCATCCAGGGCAATCCCAAGCGCGCCAGTTTCTGCCAGTCGCTGGCCGACGCCTACGTCCAGGGCGCCCAGGCCAGCGGGCAGGTGGTGCGCCAGCTCAAGCTGGCCGAGGCCCAGTTCGATCCGGTGCTGCGCGAGGGCTATGACCTCTCGCAGATGCTTGAGCCGGATCTGCTGGAAGCCCAGCGGCAGATTCATTGGGCCGAGCACCTGGTGTTCATCTATCCGGTGTGGTGGAACGGCCTGCCGGCGTTGCTGGCAGGCTTTCTCGAACGCGTCCTGCAACCGGGCTTCGCCTTCGCCCAGCGCGATCAGACCTGGGGCGGCGAGCCTTTGCTGACCGGGCGCAGCGCCGAATTGCTGGTCACCTCCGATACCCCACCCTCCCCCTGGCAACGCCTGCGCAACCAGGCACCCCATCGCCAGGGCATCCAGGAAGGCCTCGAAGCCTGCGGCATCCAGGTGGTGCAGGTGCACGAGTACTCGCCGGTGCGGGCAGCGGACGAGGAACAGCGGCTGCGCTGGCTGCAGGAAGTGGAACGGTTGGGGCGGAACGAGTAGTCCAGCCAAGCGCCTTTGTAGGTTGGGTTGAGCGCCAGCGAAGCCCAACAGCTACTCGACATTCGCCCTGTTGGGCTTCGACGAGAGAGCTGTCTCAACCCAACCTACAAGTCCAGCGCGGCCAGCCAAAGCCTGAGCTTCGGGCATAACCAAAGCGCCTTTTATTCTTTCTCCTGCGGATCAACCGTCGGCACTATCGACGCTCCCCCTTCCCCCGCGGAGACCCGCCATGACCCGCTATCTCATCCTTCCCGGCTGGCAAGGCTCCGGCCCTGATCATTGGCAAAGCCATTGGCAACGCCGCCTGCCGGATGCGCGGCGGGTCGAGCAGGCGGATTGGCAGCATCCCGATCCGCAACGCTGGGTCGCCGCCCTCGACCAGGCCATTGCCCAGGCCACAACTCCCGTGGTGCTGATCGCCCACAGCCTGGGTTGCGTCACCGTCGCGCGCTGGGCTGCTACCGCTACGGTAGCCAGGCGCCAACGAGTGTTGGCGGCGCTGCTGGTGGCACCAGCCGACGTGGAGCGTCTCGGCTGCCCGACGGAGCTAATCGGTTTCGCGCCCCTGCCGCGCCAGCCATTGCCCTTCCCCTCGCGAGTGGTGACCTCGGACAACGACCACGCCATCAGCCTGCCCCGGGCCGATGCCCTGGCGCGCGACTGGGGTAGCGACCTGGAAGTGCTCCCTGGCGCCGGCCACATCAATACCCGCTCCGGACACCACCAATGGGAAGAAGGCCTGGTCCAGCTGGCGAAGCTCGGCTCGCTCCAGGGCCTGCGCGTCGCCTGATCCCTGCCCTTCCAGATTCAGAAGCGCCCCATCACCTGGCTCTGCCCAGGCTTGAGCCAGCCGATGTTCTGCAGCACCGACGCCATGTCGCTGCCGGGCTGCGCCGTGCCCTGCACCTGCCCGCGCCAGTTGGCCAGGCTCAGGCGCAGCTCCAGGCGATGCTGGCCGGTGCGCTCGAAGATTCCCTGCAGCCAGGGCGCCGTCTGGCAATCCACCTGCAGCCGGGACTCGCCCAGGGAGAGACGCCGGGGCGCCAGGAGCTGCAGGCCATCGCCCTGCCATCCGCCACTCGCCGCCTGGCAACGCCGCCAACTGCCCGCCAGGCGTACCTCGCCCACCAGTCGACCGGCAAGCAGCGCGCTGCCCGGCGCCTGCAGCCAGCGCAGATCACCTCCGGCGAGATCGGCCTGCCATTGCCAGGGCCAGCCGCCGAGGACCATGCCCCAGGGCGCAGCCTCGGACTCGCCGATCCTGACCTGCAACCGGCCCGGCCAGCGCAGCTGCCATTGCCAGGGTCCAGCACCGCCGCCTGGCCAGTCGAGGCGCTGCATGCCACCGCCAAGCAGGGAACCCTGCAGCCCCACCGGCGTGACCTGGGGCGGTAGCAGTCGCGGCAGCCAGTCCGCCGCCGGCCAATAGAGCAGGCAGCCCAGGGCGAAGATCAGCAGGACGAACAGGGTAACGACCAGGCGCGCGAGCCAGCGCATCATGGCGTCCGCCCCACCAGCACCGCCAGGACATCCAGTTCGAAGGCCACGCCCCCTGACTGGCTGCGAATCCTGAGGGTCTGCGGCAACCAGCCGCGTGCCCGCGCCCAGGTCTGCAGCCGTTCCACCGCAAAGATATCGGCCGCCTCGCCACGCAGGTGCCAGACCGGCTCGGCCAGGGTCAGGGCGCTGAAGGTCACCCCACCTACCGCAGCGCGCCAGTCAGCCTCCTGCAGCGGCTGGGCGACCGGCAGTGCCCGGGCCTCTGCGGCGAGGCGGACCCAGTCCACCGAAGCCAGTCGGCCGCCGGGTGTGGGGCGCAGCCAGAGGATGGCGGCCAGCAGCAGAATGGCCAGGCCGCCGAGGGCC
>CAUQPA010000347.1:0-5277 GCA_963519325.1 uncultured Pseudomonas sp.
CGTTGTGCTGCATAGGACTACCTGGATAGAAAGCGGGTTGACGGGGCGCACTCACACTAGGCGACCCTGTTATCGCGATAAGTGTGAAAGTGCGAAGGCACCCCAGCTACGCGTCTTCAGAGGGGTGGAATTTCTCGCGACGGGCCAAGGACAGGCTTCGCGGCCACCAAGTCGCCGGATGAGCGAGACCTGGTGGGCAGCTGTCGAGGCGTTGCGGTTGAGTCTGACCCGTCGATTAAGAAAGTGATCTCCGTCACATCATGCTGTAAGACCGCTGGGCTTAATCGGGGGATAAACGGTGCCCTGGCGGCTCAGGCAGGAGACCCATTACCCAGAGCGGCTGGCCGTGTATCTGGCCGGCAACCTGGAGCGGCATGACGCGAGGGACGGTCACTCAGGTCAGCCGCACAAAAATCAAAGATCGGTCTCGCCGCAGACCTATGGCTTGCCAGCCAGCCACCCTGGCTAATACTGTATAAAAGAACAGTCTGGAGCCTGCGCCCATGGACCGCAACAGGTTGCCCGAGATGACGTCCTACGATCGGCTGACGCTGCGCGTGTCGCGGCTGGTCAACCAGGCGCGCGGCGTGATCGACAAGCACGTGCACGTGGAGCGTCTGGATGCCGCGGCGGAGGATTGGGAGCTGCTGATCGAGGCGATCGGCGAGACCGAGGGCGTCATCGTCGCCCACCGGGACGACGGCAGCATCGACCTGTTCTGGAAGGTCAGCTACGAGGACGTCTAGCCGGTAGCTGGCTGCTTGAGATCCACCGCGAGCCTCGGGGCGAGCCAACCGCCTGGCTGGAGGAGGGCGCTGGCCTAGCCGAGAAGCGCCTGTCGGCAACGCCCTGGCGCAGCGGACCCATCAGGCGTGGCAGGTCGTCACGCGTCTATCGGCCAGCGCTGCCCTACCCGAATGCCGCCCCGCTGCGCCTTTCCCTACGCGCTGATCCCTCTAACGCCGGCTCCCCCGATGAGACGCCAACCCGAGCCAAGCGTCGCAAAACTGCCTTGAAACAGCCGTCTCCGCGTCACACGACCACTCTAGGCTCGCCGCCCCATAGCTTGTAACAAATTGTATCCATATCGCTAAGGGGAAGAGTGGGTGAAACGTTCAGGTAACAAACCGGTGGTGATGACGGCGGTATTCACGGCCTCCTTGCTGGCCCTGTCGGTGCAGGCCGCCAGTCGAGCGAGCAGCAATGCCACCAACGGCGTCGATCTGCTGTCGGGCTACAACAAGCTATGGACGCCGGGGGCCACCTGGAACACCGGCACCCCGACCGCCCTGGGTGCGCCCATCCTGCAGCGCAACGTGCAGTACGTGATCGACCTCTCCCATACCCGCACCCACGACCAGGAGGTGGCGGCCTACTACGACGATCGCCGCGACCAGAGCTACAGCCTGATCAGTGGGCTGGGCTCCCTGGCCAATGCCTACCTGGCCGGCTCGGGTGCCTTCACCACCATCCCGGTGTTCGACGCCTCCACCCAGACGGTGCAATACCAGGACCAGGGCAATGGCTCCGGCGACGTCAACTCCCAGCTGGGCAAGGTCGCCCAACTGGTCAAGGCGATCCGCAACGACGCCTCCACCAGTTCGGCGAAAAGCTTCTACCAGTATCCCCGGCCGTGGCGGCAGACCAGCGAGGACATCGTGGCACCCTCGCTGCATCCCGAACGCAGCCAGACCCCGCAGACCGATGGCGGCTTTCCCAGCGGCCATACCAACGCCGCCTATCTGTCCGCCATCGGCTACGGCTACGCCGTGCCCCAGCGACTGGGTGATGAACTCTTCCGCGCGTCCGAGCTGGGCAACAACCGCATCGTCGCCGGCATGCACTCACCGCTGGACGTGATCGGCGGGCGGATCACCGCCACCTATTTCGCCATCGACAACCTGGTCAACAATGCTCAGCTGCGCAGCGATGCCTTCACCCAGGCCCAGGCCTACTTCGCCCAGGTCTGTGGTGGCGACATCAACAATTGCGTGCCCAGCGTCGATCCCGCCACCGACCAGCAGTCGCAGCACGCCCAGGACAAGGCGCTGTACACGGCCCGCCTGACCTACGGCTTCGCCCCCATCGGCGCGACCAATTTGGCGCCAGTGGTGCCGGTCAACGCCGAGGTGCTGCTGGAGACGCGTTTCCCCTACCTCAGCGCCAGCCAGCGCCGTGACATCCTGGCCAGTACCGAGCTGTCCTCCGGCTATGTGGTCATCGACGAATCCAACGGCTATGGCCGGCTCAACCTGATGGCCGCCGCGGACGGCTATGGCGCCTTCAACGGCAACGTCAGTGTCAACATGGACGCCAGCCTTGGCGGCTTCAACGCCCGCGATGCTTGGCGCAACGACATCGGTGGCAGCGGCAGCCTGACCAAGAGCGGCAGCGGCGAACTCACCCTTAGCGGCTTCAACACCTACAGCGGCGGCACGCTGATCAACGGCGGTACCCTGCGCGGCTACGCGCACGCATTCGGCAGCGGCGACATCACCGACAACGCCACCCTGGTGCTGGACCAGTCGGTCAACGACACCCTCGCCAACAACCTGCGCGGCACTGGCAGCCTGGTGAAGACCGGCGTCGGCTCCCTGAGCCTGACCGGCAACAGCGATTTCTCCGGTACCACCAGCGTCAACCAGGGCCGCCTGGCCATCAACGGCAACCTCGGCAATTCGGCGGTGACGGTCAATTCCGGTGCCACCCTCGGCGGCAACGGCAGCCTGGCCAGCCTGCGCGTGGCCCAGGGCGGTATCCTGGCGCCGGGTAACTCGGTGGGCCAGCTCAACGTCAATGGCAACGTGACCCTCGACCAGGGCGCTATCTACCAGGTCGAAACCGATGCCACCGGCCGCGCCGACCGCCTGGTCGCCAACGGCAGCATCGCCGTCAATGGCGCCACCCTGGCGCTGGTCTCCAGCCCCTACTGGCAGCCGCTGAGCAGCTATCAGTTGCTTAGCGCTGGCAATGGCCTGAGCGGCAGCTTCGGGCAGATCCAGTCCGACTTCGCCTTCCTCACCCCGACCCTGAGCTACGGCGCCAACCAGGCGACCCTGAGCCTGCCGCGCAACGGCGTGGCCTTCGCCGACCTCGCCGATGGCCGCAACGCCCGCGCCACCGCGGCCGGCCTGGATGCGGCCGGTGCCGGCAATGCGCTGTGGAATCAGGTGGCCGCGACCAATGCCGCTGGTGCTCGCTCGACCTTCCAGAGCCTGGGCAACGAATTGCACGCCACCACCAAGACGGTGCTGGTGGAAGACAGCCGCCTGGTCCGCAACGCCATGGCCGAGCGGCTGCACGAAGCCCAGGACGATGCGCCGTCCAGCGCCGGTATCCAGGGTCTGGCCGGCACCCCCGAGCGTGGCCTGGTCTGGACCCAGGCCCTCGGCGCCTGGGGGCGCAATGACGGCAGCCACGCCGCCAGTAGCCTGGACAGTCACAGCCGCGGCCTGCTGATCGGCGCGGACATCCCGCTGGACAATGGCTGGCGCGCCGGTGCCCTGGTGGGCTTCGGCCATACCGATCTCGACCTGCGCGACGAATCCGGCTCGGTGGACAGCACCGACTATCACCTGGGTCTCTATGCCGGTACCCAGTGGGATGCCCTGAGCCTCAAGCTCGGCCTGGCCCATAGCTGGCACTCGGTGGAAGCGCGCCGTGATCTCCTGATCCTCGGCAGCGACCAGCACCTGGCGCCGGATTACGACCCCGGCACCACCCAGGCCTTCGGCGAACTGGCCTACCGGATCGACGCGGGCAACCTGAGCCTTTCGCCCTTCGCCAACCTGGCCCAGGTGCACCTGCAGACCGATGGGTTCCACGAGCGCAGCGGTGCCCTGGCGCTGGACAATCCGCGGCAGAACACCGACGTGACATTCAGCACCCTGGGCCTGCGCCTGGCCAGCAAGCCGCTGGGCGATTGGAAGGTGGTGCCCAGTGCCGCCCTGGGCTGGCGCCATGCCTTCGGCGACAGCACACCGGAGCACGAGGCGGCCTTCGCCGGGGGACCGGACTTCAAGCTGGTGGGGGCGCCCATCGCCCGGGAAGCGGCGGTGGTCCAGGGCGCGCTGGACATGGCGCTGACCGAGACGGTGTCGCTGGGCCTGGGCTACGACGGCCAACTGAGCGGTCGCAGCAAGGACCAGGACCTCAACGCCAAGCTGAGCTGGCGCTTCTAGGGCGCCGACATCCCTGGCCTCGCTGCATTGGCAAGGCCAGGGATGCCCTAGCCTTCAGCCACAGCCTGCGCCAGCGGCTGGCCGATCAGCTCGTCCAGGATGTTCAGCCGAAACTGGCGTTGCAGCGTCACCGCATAGAACTGCTCGGCGATCTCGGGCACCTCGGCGTACAGCTGCAGCGCCCCGCTGCGCAATTCGTCCTGCACCACCACGGCCGGCAGCAGCGCCATGTCGCCGGAATCCCGGGCGAGCAGGCGCAGCATGGCCATGTCGTCGACCTCGGCGCAGATCAGCGGCTGCAGCCCCTGGCCGGCACAATAGACCTCGAACTGGCTGCGCACGTCGCTGCTGCGCCCCGGCACGATGAGCCGGGCCTGGTGCAGATCCCGCCGCAGGTCGAAGGGGCGGCTGTCCTGGCGGGGCGGGCCGATCAGGCACACCGCCTGGCGGGCCAGCAGCCGGCATTGCCAGGTGCGCTGGCTGTCGGCGCTGACCGCCTGGTTGGTCAGCACCACGTCCAGCTTGTGCAGGGCCAGGCGCTCCAGCAAGGCCTCCACACCACCGGATTCCAGGGTGAGCACCAGATCCTCGCGCCCGAGGAAGGGCCGCAACAGGTTTTCCTGGAAGTTGCGCGAGAGGGTCGCGACGGCGCCGATGCGCAGCGTCTGACTGGCCTGGCCGGTGTGCCGCAGGGTGGTCTGCAGCTCACTGCCGAGGGCGAAGATGGTCTCGGCGTAATCCAGCACTAGTTGCCCGGCTTCGGTCAGGCGCAGGCTGCGACCGGAGCGCAGGAACAGCGCATGCCCCAGCTGCTGCTCCAGGACGCGGATCTGGGTGGAAAGGGCCGACTGGGAGACGTGCAGCGCCTCGGCGGCGCGGGTCAGGTTGCCTTCCTTGGCCACGGCCCAGAAGTAGTGCAGATGATGGAAATTCAATCGGCGCATGGGCTGTTCTTATTAAGTGAACGATCGATTCTGATCTATCTATTTTAACTAGCTAAGACATTTCTTGACACTAGTGCGACCCCATCCTCGAGGAGCGCGCATCTTGTCTAGCCTGCCGGTTTCCCTGGCATCTTTGCTGCCCTGGGCCTACG
>CAUQPA010000348.1:0-5260 GCA_963519325.1 uncultured Pseudomonas sp.
CACCCTTTTGAGGTGTACTCCCTTAGCAGGGGAGCGCCTTCGGCCACTCGGCCACCTCACCGCAACGGGGCGAAACTATATCGAAGCTTTGCCCGTTTGCAAAGAGAAAAATTCAAAAAAAATCAGTGGTTTGGTTCTTGGTCCTTTTCCTTCTGGATGCGCTGGTAGATTTCCTCGCGATGAACCGCGACTTCCTTGGGTGCATTGACGCCGATGCGGACCTGGTTGCCCTTGACTCCCAGTACCGTCACGGTGACTTCGTCACCCACCATCAGGGTCTCACCAACCCGACGAGTCAAAATAAGCATTCCATTCTCCTTAAGCGTTGAACCCAGTCTGCACGAAAAACCCGAAACGATCCCTGAATGGACCTTCTAGTCGCTATTGACCTCTGTCCATGCAAGTAAAGTTCCGCAGACCGGGGCGATAGATGAGGTCCCTGTGGCAGGGACCTCGTTACCCGGTCACTCCGCGCCGCGTGCGGGGGCGTCGAGCTCGAAGGCGGTGTGCAGGGCACGGACGGCCAGCTCGAGGTATTTCTCCTCGATGACCACCGATACCTTGATCTCGGAGGTGGAGATCATCTGGATGTTGATGCTCTCCTTGGCCAGGGCCTCGAACATCTGGCTGGCCACGCCGGCATGGGATCTCATGCCGACACCGACGATGGAGACCTTGGCGATCTTGGTGTCACCCACGGACTCGCGGGCGCCGATCTCGACGCCCGTGCGCTTGAGGATCTCCAGGGCGCTCTGGTAGTCGTTGCGGTGCACGGTGAAGGTGAAGTCGGTGGTGTTATCGTGCGCCACGTTCTGCACGATCATGTCGACTTCGATGTTGGCCGCGCTGATCGGGCCGAGGATCTTGAAGGCCACGCCGGGAGTGTCCGGCACACCGCGAATGGTCAGCTTGGCTTCGTCACGGTTGAAGGCGATGCCGGAAATGATCGGCTGTTCCATGGATTCCTCTTCATCAAGGGTAATGAGGGTGCCCGGACCCTCCTGGAAACTGTGCAGCACGCGCAGCGGCACGTTGTACTTGCCGGCGAACTCCACCGAGCGGATCTGCAGTACCTTGGAGCCGAGGCTGGCCATTTCCAGCATCTCCTCGAAGGTGATCTTGTCCAGGCGCTGCGCCTGGGGCACCACGCGCGGGTCGGTGGTGTAGACGCCGTCGACGTCGGTGTAGATCTGGCACTCGTCGGCCTTCAGCGCGGCTGCCAGGGCCACGCCGGTGGTGTCGGAGCCACCGCGGCCCAGGGTGGTGATGTTGCCCTGCTCGTCGACGCCCTGGAAGCCGGCCACGACCACGACTTTGCGGGCCTTGAGGTCGGCGCGGATGCGGGCGTCGTCGATCTGCTGGATACGCGCCTTGGTGTGGGCGCTGTCGGTGAGGATGCGCACCTGACTGCCGGTGTAGGACACCGCCTGCACACCACGCTTGAGCAGCGCCATGGCGAGCAGGCCGATGGTGACCTGCTCGCCGGTGGAGACCATGACGTCCAGCTCGCGCGGATCGGGTTGCTCCATGATCTGCTTGGCGAGGCCGATCAGGCGATTGGTCTCGCCACTCATGGCCGATACCACCACCACGATCTCGTCACCCGCTTCGTGGAAGCGTTTCACCTTCTCGGCGACCTGTTCGATACGCTCTACCGTACCCACGGAGGTACCGCCGAATTTCTGTACGATCAATGCCATTGCTTGCTGCCCGTCCGCAGAAAAATCTGATTCATGTTGTTGGATGAGAGCGCGGGCCGCCCTCCCCGGCGACCCGCACCCGCCCTGGAGGCGCTAGAGGCTTTCCTCGGCATATTGACCGGCACAGGCCAGGGCCGCCTCGAGCTGGCTGGCATCGGTGCCGCCGCCCTGGGCCATGTCGGGGCGACCGCCGCCCTTGCCACCGACCACGGCCGCGGCACGCTTCATCAGCTCGCCAGCCTTGAGCTTGGCGGTCAGGTCGGCGGTGACGCCAGCCACCAGGACCACCTTGCCCTCGGCTTCGCCACCCAGCAGGATGATGCCGCTGCCCAGCTTGTTCTTGAGCTGGTCGACCAGCGCCAGCAAGGCCTTGCCATCGAGACCATCCAGGCGCGCGGTGAGGACCTTGGCGCCCTTGATATCCACCGCCTGGTTGACCAGATCGCCGGCGGAGGCACTGGCGGCCTTGGCCTTTAGCTGCTCGATTTCCTTTTCCAGCTGGCGATTGCGCTCGACCAGTGCGGCCAGCTTGTCCAGCACGTTGTCGCGGCTGCCCTTGAGCAGGCTGGCGGCTTCGCGCAGCTGCTCCTCGGCGCCGTTCAGGTAGGCTAGGGCCGCGGTACCGGTGATGGCTTCCACGCGGCGTACGCCGGAGGCTACGCCACCTTCGCTGACCAGCTTGAGCAAGCCGATGTCGCCGGTCTGGGCCACATGGGTACCGCCACACAGTTCGACGGAGAATTCACCGCCCATGCCGACCACGCGCACCACGTCGCCGTACTTCTCACCGAACAGCGCCATGGCGCCACGGGCCTTGGCTTCGTCGATGGGCATGACCTCGGTGGTCACGGCGCTGTTCTTGCGGATCTCTTCGTTGACGATGGCCTCGATGCGCTTGAGCTCTTCGGGCTTGATGGCCTCGAAGTGGCTGAAGTCGAATCTCAGGCGCTGGTCGTTGACCAGGGAGCCCTTCTGGTGGACGTGGTCACCCAGCACCTGACGCAGCGCGGCGTGCAGCAGGTGGGTCCCGGAGTGGTTCAGGGCGATGCCCTGACGACGACCGGCGTCGACCTGGGCCAGCAGGGCGGTGCCGACGTTGAGGCTGCCCTTGGTCACCACGCCGTGGTGCAGGAAGGCACCCTGGGTCTTGGTGGTGTCGCGTACGGCAAAGCTGACGCCGGCGCTCTCCAGGGTACCGGTATCGCCAACCTGGCCACCGGACTCGCCGTAGAACGGCGTCTGGTCGAGGATGACCACGCCCTCCTCGCCTTCGGCCAGGCTGTCCACCGGCTGACCGGCGCGGTACAGGGCGACGATGGTGCCCGAGGCGCTGGTGGTGTCGTAGCCGAGGAAGCGGGTTTCGCCCTCGACCTTGACCAGGCTGTTGTAGTCCACGCCGAAGGCGCTGGCGGAACGGGCACGCTCGCGCTGGGCCTCCATCTCGCGCTCGAAACCTTCCTCGTCGAGGGTAAGGTTGCGCTCGCGGGCGATGTCGTTGGTCAGGTCGACCGGGAAGCCGTAGGTGTCATAGAGCTTGAACACCACGTCACCGGGAATGGTGTCGCCCTGCAGCTGCGCCAGATCCTGCTCGAGGATCTTCAGGCCCTGCTCCAGGGTCTTGGCGAACTGCTCTTCCTCGGTGCGCAGCACGCGCTCGATGTGCGCCTGCTGTTGGACCAGCTCGGGATAGGCCTGGCCCATCTCGGCCACCAGGGCGGCGACGATCTTGTGGAAGAAGGTGCCCTTGGCGCCCAGCTTGTTGCCGTGGCGGCAGGCGCGGCGAATGATGCGGCGCAGCACGTAGCCACGGCCTTCGTTGGACGGTAGCACGCCATCGGCGATCAGGAAGCTGCAGGAGCGGATGTGGTCGGCCACCACCTTGAGCGACGGGGCGTCGTCGTTGGCGCAACCGATGGCCTCGGCGGAGGCCGCCAGCAGCTGCTGGAACAGGTCGATCTCGTAGTTGGAATGCACGTGCTGCAGCACCGCGCTCACCCGCTCCAGGCCCATGCCGGTGTCGACGCTGGGCGCCGGCAGCGGATGCAGGGCGCCATCGGCGGTGCGGTTGAACTGCATGAAGACGTTGTTCCAGATCTCGATGTAGCGATCGCCGTCTTCTTCCGGCGAGCCGGGCGGGCCGCCCCAGATCTCGGGACCGTGGTCGAAGAAGATCTCGGTGCAGGGGCCGCAGGGACCGGTGTCGCCCATGGTCCAGAAATTGTCCGAGGCATAGGGCGCGCCCTTGTTGTCGCCGATGCGCACCATCTGCGCCTCGGGCACCCCGACTTCCTTGGTCCAGATGTCGTAGGCCTCGTCATCGGTGGCGTAAACGGTGACCCAGAGCTTTTCCCGCGGCAGCCCCAGCCACTGGGGCGAGGTGAGGAATTCCCAGGCGAAGTGGATGGCATCGCGCTTGAAATAGTCGCCGAAGCTGAAGTTGCCCAGCATTTCGAAGAACGTGTGGTGACGCGCCGTGTAGCCGACGTTCTCCAGGTCGTTATGCTTGCCGCCGGCGCGGACGCACTTCTGGCTGGTGGCGGCGCGGGTGTAGCTGCGCTTTTCCATGCCGAGGAAGCAGTCCTTGAACTGGTTCATCCCGGCGTTGGTGAACAACAGGGTGGGGTCGTTCGCGGGGATCAGCGAACTGGAGGCGACCCGGGTGTGCCCCTTCTCTTCGAAGAAGCGGAGGAAGGCTTCACGGATTTCGGCGCTTTTCATATTCATTCCAGACAATGGGCTTTTCGACGCGCGTGACGGGCATCCGACTGGATCGCAGACGAGACGAACGGAGCGGGCGCCGCAGACGCGGCACGTGCGGAAAACGGACACGCATGATCGGGAGTATATCGACGCCCGCGCCCGGATGTCGCCCGGTTGCGACGGAAAAAACGCCGCCAGCGAGCCTAGCGGCGGCGGTAGGCGGCGAAAGCGGCGATCACGGCGTCGATATCGGCGGCGCGTACGTCCAGATGGGTGACCAGGCGCAGGCGCGGCGCCGGACTGATGCGGATGCCGTGCCCGGCCAGGAAGGCCTGCAGGGCGGGGGCTTCGTCACCCATGGCGAGATAGACCATGTTGGTCTGCACCGGCTCCACCCGGTAGCCGAGTTCGGCCAGGGCGCTGGCCAGCTGGGCGGCATGGCGATGATCGTCGGCGAGGCGCTCGACCTGGTGATCGAGAGCGTGGAGCCCGGCCGCCGCCAGCATGCCGGCCTGGCGCATGCCGCCACCCACGACCTTGCGCCAGCGACGCGCCTTGGCGATGAGCGCGGCATCGCCACAGAGCACCGAGCCGACCGGGGCGCCGAGGCCCTTGGACAGGCAGACCGACACCGAATCGAAATGCTGGCTGATCTCGCGCACCGGCACGCCCAGCTTCACCGCGGCGTTGTACAGCCGCGCGCCATCCAGGTGCAGGGCCAGGCCGTGCTCACGGGTGAAGGCCCGCGCCGCGGCAAGATAGCTCAGCGGCAGCACCTTGCCATGCATGGTGTTTTCCAACGCCAGCAGGCGGGTGCGGGCGAAGTGGAAATCATCGGCCTTGATGTAGCTGCGTACCCG
>CAUQPA010000349.1:0-5225 GCA_963519325.1 uncultured Pseudomonas sp.
TTCGTCCAGCAGGTTCGGCGGCAGTTCTTCGTAGCTGCCCGGCAGGTCGTAGGCGATCCAGACGCCCCAGCCGGAACGCCGCATCAGCGCCGCTTCGACGAAGTCGTGGGAGAGGATGGCACCGGCGAAGGAACCCGTACCCGGCAGCGGAGCCAGGGCGCAGTGGTCGATGAACGGCTTGACCCGGATGATGGCGTTGTGGCCCCAGTAGTGGGACTCACCCAGCTGCCAGAAATGTAGGCCCGCGGTGAACAGCGGTCCATAGACCCGGGTGGCGAACTGCTGCAGGCGGGCATACAGGGTATCCATACCGGAGGCCTTGGGCGCGGTCTGGATGATGCCGGCGCGAGGATTGGCCTCCATCAACCGGACCAGGCTGGCCAGGCATTCGCCACTCATGACGCTGTCGGCGTCGAGCACCACCATGTACTTGTACTGACTGCCCCAGCGACGGCAGAAGTCGTCGATGTTGCCACTCTTGCGCTTCACCCGACGGCGGCGACGACGGTAGAAGATGTGACCGAAGCCGCCGACCTCGCGGCACAGCTCCAGCCAGGCCTTCTCCTCGGCCACGCACTTGTCCGGATCGTTACTGTCGCTGAGGATGAAGAAATCGAAGTGCTCCAGCTCGCCGCTGGCCCTGACCGATTCGTAGGTGGCGCGCAGACCGGCGAAGACGCGCGGGACGTCCTCGTTGGCGATGGGCATCACCAGCGCGGTACGGGACTGCGGATCGATCGGCTCGGTACCGGTGGAGCTGGCCGAGATGCTGTACTTGTCGCGACCGCTGAGCAGCTGCCAGAAGCCCATCAGGGCGGTCCAGAAGCCGGCGGACACCCAACAGAACAGCAAGGCGAAGAGCAGCAGGATGCTGGTCTGCACCACATAGGGCAGCACCTGGCGAATGGATTCGCCCCAACCCTGGCGATAGACCTCGCCGAGATCGACCAGCGCCCAGCCCTGGTAGGGCAGCACGGCCTTCATGTACCAGGTGGCGATGCCGGTCTGCACCAGCATGAGGATCAGCAGGATGAAGCGCCGGAACGAACCGACCTTGCGCCAGTGCGCGTGGGCGTCCGCCTCGGGATCCGGTTGCCAGCGGCTGTGGTCCTTGCGGCCGAGCAGGCGCTTCCAGCTCCGCGCCACGGGGTTGGTGCGCCAGGGATCGGGCACCATCATGGAGCGGGTCATGGGCGGGGTGGCCTTGATGAAGACCCGGCCCTGGGCATCGGCGCCCAGCAGCTCGCCGTCATCCAGGGTGTCGTCCCAACCCGCCGCGAGACGGGCCTCGGTGGAGGCGATCACCGCATCGGCGCCCTGGGCGCCCTCCCCCCGGGCACCGGCCCGTTGCCGGTGCAGCGTCTCGACGTCGGCCGCAGGATCCAGCGCCTGCCGCTGCCCGGCGGGCAACGGCAGGTGTTCGAGGTAGTCGCCAGCAGCGGCGACCGAGGTATCACGGGTGGAGTTATTCATTGGCAGGTAGCTGGTAAGTCCAGGTTTCGCTGAGAGGTTTGTCACCCTGGGCGAGGTTGGCGCGCATTTCCACCGGCTTGGTCTGATCCTTGACCTTGAGTCTCAAGGTCAGGCGATAACCCTTGGTAACCGGGTTGTATCTCACAGAGTTCTCGACCAGTTCACCGTTGGCATCCAGGCTGACCTGGGAGCCGACTTGCGAATCCTCGGGCAGGTCGTCGAGATTCGGCCCCTCGAAATCGATGATGTAGGCCAGGCTGCCGTCGGTCTGGCGCACCAGGTTGGACTGGCGCACGTCGCCGGTGGACAGGCGGGTCTGGGCGACCCAGGCCAGGTCCTTGGTGTGCAGGTTGGGCTCGTCGGTGGTGAAGTGCAGGCGATAGCTGACATCGATCGGCTGACCCTTCTCCGGCAGCGTATCCGGCGTCCAGAAGGCCACGATGTTGTCGTTGGTCTCATCCGGCGTGGGGATTTCCACCAGCTCGACATGACCCTTGCCCCAGTCACCCTTGGGCTCGACCCAGCCGCTGGGACGCTTGTCGTAGCGCTCGTCCAGGTCCTGGTACTTGTAGAATTCGTGGCCCCGCTGCAGCAGACCGAAGCCGCGCGGATTCTCGATGGTGTAGGTGCTGACCGACAGCCGGCGCGGGTTGTTCAGCGGACGCCACAGCCACTCGCCGTTGCCGGCATGGATGGCCAGGCCGTTGGAGTCGTGCAGGGCCGGACGGTAGTTGACCTGAGCACTCGGCTGGTTGGGGCCGAACAGGTACATGCTGGTCAGCGGCGCGATGCCGAGCTTGTTGACGTTGTCCCGCAGGAACACCTTGGCTTCGACGTCGACGGTGCTGTCCTTGCCGGGCGTCAGCACGAAACGGTAGGCACCGGTGGCCCGGGGCGAATCCAGCAGCGCATAGATCACCAGGTTGCGGCGATCCGACTGGGGCTGCTCGACCCAGAATTCGGTGAAGCGCGGGAATTCCTCGCCGGACGGCAACGCGGTATCGATGGCCAGGCCGCGGGCGGACAGGCCATAGACCTGGTTCTTGCCAATCACGCGGAAATAGCTGGCGCCGAGCATGGTCATCAGCTCGTCGTTCTTGTCCGCCTTGTTCAGCGGATAGAGCACCTTGAAACCGGCGAAACCGAGGTCCTTGAGCTGGGACTGGTCGACCTGCAGGTTGCCGAAATTGAACATCGAGGGATCGTATTTGATCTCTTCGACGCTGTTGGCGGTGACCTCGTTGATCTTCACCGGCACGCTGTAGTGCATGCCCTCGTGATAGAAATTCAGGCGGAAGGGCGTCTTGGCATCCTTCCAGTAGGCCTTGTCCTGATTGAAGGTGATCTGCTGATAGTCGGCATACTTCATGCCGCTGAAGGATGCGGGCAGGTTGCTCTTGGGCGCGACGAACTTCTGGCCGGAGAGCTCTTTGGCCTTGGCGGCCACATCGTCCAGGCTGAAGGCCAGGGCCTGGGCACTGAACAGGCCCAGGGCGACGGAGAGCCCGACGAGGGCGAAGCCCTGCTTGCCCGGCTTAACTTTGGAATGAGATAACACGCAGCCTCCTAAATCAGCGTACGAATACGTTTGGCGACCGGTGGTCGCGAAACGGATAGGCAAGGGTCCGACTCCCCCGGGGGTCAATGATTCCCCGGTTGGACGACCGTTCAAACTCGAACTGCGCAATCATAGACACTTGGCAGGGCGCTGTAAGGGGCGCCCTCACTAAATCGACAATAAAAATGTCACCGGTCCGTCGTTGATCAGGGAAACCTGCATATCGGCACCGAAACGACCGGTCTGAACCTCCGGATACAGGTCGCGCGCCAGGTTGACCAGATGGCCGAAGAGACGCTCGCCCTGGGCAGGCGGGGCCGCCGTGGAAAAGCTCGGCCGCCGCCCGCTGCGGGTATCGGCGGCCAGGGTGAACTGGGACACCAGCAGCAGACCGCCTGCGACATCCTGCAGCGAGAGGTTCATGCGCTGCTCGCCATCGGCGAAGACGCGGTACTCCAGCAGGCGCTTGAGCATCCGCGCGCAAGCCGCCTCGTCATCCTGGGGTTCGATACCGACCAGCACCAGCAGCCCCGGGCCGATGGCGCCGACCGTGGTGCCCTCGACCTCGACGCTGGCGCGGCTGACCCGCTGCAGCAGCGCCTTCACTCGGCCTCCTGGGGCAGGTCGAGCAACTGCCGGGCGATCTGGTCGGTCGCCCGTACCAGGGCGTCGCAGATACCGGGCTCGCTCGCCGCATGGCCGGCATCGCGGATGATCTGCAGCTCGCTACCGGGCCAGGCGTGGTGCAGCGCCCAGGCATTGTCCAGCGGACAGACCATGTCATAGCGGCCATGGATGATCATCGCCGGGATATGGGCGATCTTGGGCATGTCGCGCAGCAGCTGGTCCGGCTCGAGGAAGGCAGCGTTGACGAAGTAATGGCATTCGATGCGGGCGATGGCCAAGGCATGCTCGCTGAATTTTTCCAAGACATCGGGATTGGGTCTAAGGGTGGCGGTGCGCCCTTCCCAACAGGACCAGGCGCGGGCCGCGGACATCTGCGCCAGCTCGTCCGGCCCGGTCAGCCGTCGATAATAGGCATTGATCAGGTCTGCGCGCTCTTCTTCGGCGATGGGATGCAGGTAGTCCTGCCAGAAATCCGGGAACAACCGGCTCGCGCCCTCCTGGTAGAACCAGTGCAGGTCCACCGGACGACAGAGGAAGATGCCGCGGACCACCATCGCCCGCACCCGCTCGGGATGCCGCTGGGCATAGGCCAGGGCTAGCGTGGAACCCCAGGAGCCACCGAACAGCACCCATTGCTCGATCCCAAGGTGCTCGCGCAGGCGTTCGATGTCCTCGACCAGGTGCCAGGTGGTGTTGTTTTCCAGGCTGGCATAGGGCGTGGAGCGACCGCAGCCGCGCTGGTCGAAGGTGACGATGCGATAGAGATTGGGATCGAAGAAGCGCCGGCTCAGGCGATCGCAACCAGACCCGGGACCGCCATGGATGAACAGCACCGGCAGGCCGTCGGGCGAACCGCTCTCGTCGGCATAGAGCACATGGGGCGCTTCGACGGCCAGCTCGTGGCGGGCGTAGGGCTTGATTTCCGGGTACAGATTCAGCATGTCGCGCTCCGCGGGGCAGGGTCAGCCCCTTCATCATAGACCTGCACCTTACAGGGTTTCCATGCCGCTCGGGCTTGCCTCGCGCCCACGCCGCGCCGCACCATCAGCGGCCAGTCGCCCGAGGAGAGTCCCATGTCCCAGCCCAAGCTGCAGCTGTTGCTGATCGATCCGCAGAACGACTTCTGCGACCTGCCGGGTGCCGCCCTGCCAGTGCCCGGCGCGGTCGCCGGCCTGCAACGCGTCGCGGGTCTGATCGACCGCCTCGGCGCCCGCCTGGCAGGGGTGCAGGTAACCCTGGATTCCCACCAGTCGCTGCATATCGCCCATCCGCACTGGTGGCAGGACGCTGCCGGCCAGGCCCCGGCGCCCTTCACCCAGATCGGCGTGGACGAGGTGGCCAGCGGTCGCTGGCAGACCCGCGACCCGGCCGAACGCGCCCGGGGGCTGGCCTATGTCCAGGCCCTGGAAGCAGGGGGTCGCTATCGCCTGGTGATCTGGCCGGAGCACTGCCTGGTGGGCGGCTGGGGCCATGGAGTGCAAGCGGACGTGCACCGGGCGCTGAATGCCTGGGGCCGGACCCAGGGCCGACTGGTGGACTTCGTCATGAAAGGGGGCAACCCCCATAC
>CAUQPA010000350.1:0-5221 GCA_963519325.1 uncultured Pseudomonas sp.
GCGCTACAAGGCCTGGTGCGACCGCTACTTCCACCTCAAGCACCGTGGCGAGCCGCGCGGCATCGGCGGGCTGTTCTTCGATGACCTGAACGACTGGGACTTCGACACCTGTTTCGCCTTCCAGCGCGCCATCGGCGATGCCTTCGTCGAGGCCTACCTGCCCATCGTCCAGCGCCGCCGCCACCTGCCGTACCGCGAGGCCGAGCGCGAATTCCAGGCCTATCGCCGCGGCCGCTACGTCGAATTCAACCTGGTCTATGACCGCGGTACCCTGTTCGGCCTGCAATCCGGCGGGCGCACCGAGTCCATCCTCATGTCGCTGCCGCCGCAGGTGCGCTGGGGCTACGACTGGAAACCCGAACCGGGTTCGCCCGAGGCGCGGCTGACCGATTTCTTCCTCACCGACCGCGACTGGCTCGCGCTCGAA
Organism: uncultured Pseudomonas sp.; assembly: GCA_963519325.1. GTDB lineage: Bacteria > Pseudomonadota > Gammaproteobacteria > Pseudomonadales > Pseudomonadaceae > Chryseomonas. Next base: position 428 of record CAUQPA010000350.1, read on the forward strand.
CCCTCGTCCGCAGGATAGCCCCATGGATCGCTATGCCGTCTTCGGCAACCCCATCGCCCACAGCAAGTCGCCGCTGATCCACAGCCTGTTCGCCGACCAGACCGGCCAGCGCCTGCACTACGGTCCGCTGCTGGCGCCGCTGGACGGCTTCAGCGAAAGCGCCCGCAGCTTCTTCCAGAGCGGCCTGGGCGCCAATGTCACGGTGCCCTTCAAGGAAGAGGCCTACCAGCTGTGCGACGAACTCACCCCCCGCGCGCGCCGTGCCGGGGCGGTGAATACCCTGAAGCGCCAGGCCAACGGCCGCCTGCTTGGCGACAACACCGACGGCGCCGGCCTGGTGCGGGATCTCACGGTCAACGCCGGCCTGCAGCTGGCCGGACGACGCGTCCTGGTGCTAGGCGCCGGCGGCGCCGTGCGTGGCGTGCTGGAGCCGCTGCTGGCCTGCAACCCCGGCCAGCTGGTGCTGGCCAACCGTACCGAACTCAAGGCGGTGCAACTGGCGCGGGAGTTCGCCGAGCTGGGGGCCATCGAGGTGGCGGCCTTCTCCACCTTGCGCGAGTCCTTCGACGTCATCATCAATGGCACCTCCGCCAGCCTCGGCGGCGGTCGCCCGCCGCTGTCGGAGGCGGTGATCGGTCCCCAGACGGTGACCTACGACATGATGTACGGCAAGGACCTCACCCCCTTCAACCGCTGGGCCCTGGACGAGGGTGCCTTCCATAGCCTCGACGGCCTGGGGATGCTGGTGGAACAGGCGGCCGAGGCCTTCGAACTCTGGCGCGGCGTACGCCCCGACAGCGCGCCGGTGCTGGCGGAGTTAAGGCGGCAGCTGGGGTAGGCCCGCGACGCTGTTGGGCTTCGCTGCGCTCAGCGCCAACCTACGGGAGCCGCGTTGTAGGTTGGGTTGAGGCGGCTCCATCGCCGAAGCCCAACGGACCGCGGTCAGCCCGCAAACTGGGGCTGGCTTCTGCGCGAAGTCGGAGAGACGGGCCACGCCTGGGCGATGCCGAAGCCGATTTCGACTACCAGGAAGGCCGCCAGCAGGGGACTGGCGCCCTGGTACAGCGCCCAAGTCATCCACAGGGCGAACAGGCCCCTGGCGACGGCATCGTAGCGTCCCAGCAGCAGCGAAGGCTTGGCCAGGCGAAGTACCGACCAGACGCACACCACGGAGCCCAGCAGGTTGCCGAGCAACAGGGCTTCCGGGGGGAACACGGGCAGCGGTGCGAGTCCCAGCGCCTGGCCGAGGGCGTCGAGCTGGCGCAACAGCCAGGCGAGACTCCAGGGGGTGGCGAAGGGCGCGGTGACCAGCAGATCATAGAGGGCGCTGGCCCGGACCAGCCGGAGATAGGGCGCAAGCTTCCACATGGACGGACTTCCTTGAACGAGGGGAAGCCCAGTGTCGACCCTGGAGTAAGGTCCAGGGTCAAGGAGAACGGATGCGTATCGGCACCCTCGCCCAGGCCACCGGCCTGAGCCGCGACACCCTGAGATTCTACGAGCGCCAGGGGTTGCTCAAGGCCCGGCGGCGGGCCAATGGCTATCGCGACTATCCGCCCGAAACCGTGGAATGGTTGGGTTACATCCGCACCGCCCAGCGGCTGGGCTTCAGCCTGCAGGAGATCGCTGCCAACCTGCACGAGGTCGAGCACGCGGCCGACCCGGACGCCTATCTGCAAGAACTGCTGCGCGACAAGCTCAGGGTCATAGAGGCGCGCCTCGACGAATTGCAGGCGTTGCGTGGGGTGCTCCAGGCAAGGCTGGGGGAAGCCTGTCCGCTACGGGGATAGCAGATCGCGGCCGACGCGACCGCTCCTGGGGCTGGGTTATAACGGCTGATCGCGATCGGGTCGCAGATGCGGGAGATGACCCCCCGCTCGGATAGCCTCCTCTCCCCTGGGGAGAGGGTTGGGGTGAGGGCGAGCCTCGCGCCCCGAAGTCTCCAGGGGAAAAGGCTGCGCCGTTTTCCACGCTACGGCGGTAGGTCCGCGACGCTGTTGGGCTTCGCTGCGCTCAACCCAACCTAAGGTCAATCGCGGCCATGCCGGTGCGCCGTAGCGACCGCTCCTGAAGAAGCTGTATACCCCCGTAGGAGCGGCCCATGGCCGCGATGAGAGAGCACAGCGTCACACCCGCAGGAGCGGCCGCATCGGCGGGCCGCCAGGGCCGCGATCAAACGCTAAACCCCCTCCTCCCCATAGCCTTCCGCCCGGTGCTGGTCCTTGAGCTTCACGTAGTTGCCGGCGCTGTAGGTGAAGAAGGCGCGTTCCTGGTCTTCCAGCGGGCGGATCTGCTTCACCGGGCGGCCGACGTAGAGGTGGCCGCTTTCCAGCCGCTTGCCCGGGGGCACCAGGCTGCCGGCGCCGATCACCACGTCGTCTTCCACCACGGCGCCGTCCATGACGATGCTGCCCATGCCCACCAGCACCCGGTCGCCAATGCTGCAGCCGTGCAGGGTCACCTGGTGGCCGACGGTGACGTCGTTGCCGATCAACAAGGGATAGCCGTCCGGATTGAAGGCGCTGGCGTGGGTGATGTGCAGCACGCTGCCGTCCTGGATGCTGGTGCGGGCGCCGATCTGGATGAGATGCATGTCGCCGCGGATCACCGTCAGCGGCCACACCGAGCTGTCGGCGCCGAGGGTCACGTCGCCGATCACCACGGCCGTGGTATCGACGAAGGCGCCTGCGCCCAGTTGCGGGGTCTTACCCTGGAAGGTCCTTATGGTCACGATAGATACCTTTTCTCGTCGGAAGGGTCTTGAGACCTATTAGGATGGGCTCCATATATACCTGTCAAAGCCATCGCCCCGAGGGGAACGCCGTGAGCGCCAGCAATCCGCTGCTTCAGTCCTACGACCTGCCGCCCTTTTCCGCCATCAAGCCCGAGCACGTCGAGCCGGCCATCGACACCATCCTCGCCGAGAACCGCGCGGCCCTGGCCAAGCTGCTCGAGACCCAGAAGGAGCAGCCCACCTGGGCCGGACTGGTGCTGGCGATGGACGAGCTGAACGATCGCCTGGGCCAGGCCTGGAGCCCCATTGGCCACCTCAACGCCGTCTGCAACAGTGCCGAGCTGCGCGCCGCCTACGAGGCCTGCCTGCCCAAGCTGTCGGCCTATTCCACCGAGATCGGCCAGAACAAGGACCTGTTCCAGGCCTACAGCCGCCTGGCCGAGAGCGAAGAAGCCAAGGGCTTCGACGTCGGTCAGAAGACCACCCTGGAACACGCGCTGCGCGACTTCCGCCTGTCCGGCATCGACCTGCCACCGGCCGAGCAGCAGCGCTATGCCGCCATCCAGGCGCGCAAGTCCGAGCTGGGCAGCAAGTTCTCCAACCAGCTGCTCGATGCGACGCAAGCCTGGACCAAGCACCTCACCGACGAAGCGGCCCTCGCCGGCCTACCCGAGTCGGCCAAGGCGCAACTGGCTGCCGCCGCCCAGGCCAAGGAGCTGGACGGCTGGCTGGTGACCCTGGAATTCCCCAGCTACTACGCGGTGATGACCTACGCCGATGACCGCGCCCTGCGCGAAGAGGTCTACGCCGCCTATGCCACCCGTGCTTCCGAGCAAGGCCCCAATGCCGGCCAGTTCGATAACGGCCCGGTGATGGAAGAGTTGCTCGACCTGCGCCAGGAGCTGGCCCGCCTGCTGGGCTACGCCAACTACGCCGAGCTGTCGCTGGCCACCAAGATGGCCGAGAGCAGCGACCAGGTGCTGGGCTTCCTGCGCGACCTCGCCGTGCGCTCCAAGCCCTTCGCCCAGCGCGATCTGGACGAGTTGCGCGCCTTCGCCGCCGAACAGGGCGTGGCGGATCTGCAGAGCTGGGACACCGGCTACTTCGCCGAGAAGTTGCGCCAGCAACGCTATGCGCTGTCCCAGGAAGAGGTGCGTGCCTGGTTCCCGGTGGACAAGGTGCTGTCCGGCCTGTTCGCCACGGTGCAGAAGCTCTATGGCATCGAGATCGCCGAGTTGCGCGACTTCGAGAAGTGGCACCCGGACGTGCGCCTGTTCGAGATCAAGGAAAACGGCACCTCCATCGGCCGCTTCTACTTCGACCTCTATGCCCGCGCCAACAAGCGTGGCGGCGCCTGGATGGACGGCGCCCGTGACAAGCGCCGCGACGCCCAGGGCCGGCTGATCGACCCGGTGGCCTACCTGGTCTGCAACTTCACCCCGGCCAGCCCCGGCAAGCCGGCGCTGCTGACCCATGACGAAGTGACCACCCTCTTTCACGAATTCGGCCATGGCCTGCACCACCTGCTGACCCGCGTCGAGCATGCCAGCGTCTCCGGCATCAATGGCGTGGCCTGGGATGCGGTGGAGCTGCCCAGCCAGTTCATGGAGAACTGGTGCTGGGAACCCGAGGGCCTGGCGCTGATCTCCGGTCACTACGAGACCGGCGAGCCGCTGCCCCAGGAGCTGCTGGACAAGATGCTGGCGGCGAAGAACTTCCAGTCCGGCCTGATGATGCTGCGCCAGCTGGAATTCTCGCTGTTCGACTTCGAGCTGCACGCCAGCCACGGCGACGGTCGCAGCGTGCGCGAGGTGCTGGAAGGCATCCGCGACGAGATCTCGGTGGTGCGTCCGCCGGCCTACAACCGCTTCCCCAACAGCTTTGCGCACATCTTCGCTGGCGGTTATGCCGCGGGCTACTACAGCTACAAGTGGGCCGAGGTACTGTCCGCCGATGCCTTCGCCAAGTTCGAGGAAGAAGGTGTCTTCAACGCCGAGACCGGACGGGCCTTCCGTGAAGCCATCCTGGCCCGTGGCGGCTCCCAGGCGCCGATGGTGCTG
>CAUQPA010000351.1:0-5212 GCA_963519325.1 uncultured Pseudomonas sp.
GTTGCCGTGCACGGCGATCAGCGCCTTGTTGGCGGTGACCACGTGCTTGCCGTTGGCGATGGCGCGCAGCACCAGCTCGCGGGCCAGGGTGTAGCCGCCGATCAGTTCGACGACCACGTCGATCTCGGGATTGTCGGCCACCGCCAGGACATCGGCGGTGATCGGCGTGCTGCCAGTGTCGCACTGGGGATTGGGCCGGCGCTGGGCGATCTGCGCCACCTCGATACCGCGTCCGGCGCGCCGAGCGATTTCCTCGGCGTTGCGCTTGAGTACGTTGAAGGTCCCGCTGCCCACGGTACCCAGACCACAGATGCCTACTTTGACCGGCTTCACACCCTTATCCCCATGTCGTATGGTGCCGCTCCGCGGCTCCGTTTGAAGTCTTCGTGACGGCGCCTAGCGCGCGCTGATGGCGGCTTCCGCCAGCTGGTCAGCCGGCTGGTAGCCGGGAATCATCTGGCCGTCGGCGAGGATGATCGCCGGCGTGCCCTGGATCCCCATGTTCTGCCCCAGCGCGAATTGCTGGGCGACCGGATTCTGGCAGGTCTCGGACTTGACCTCACGCCCGGTGAACATCTGGCTCAGCGCCGCCGGCTTGTCCTTGGCGCACCACACCGCCTCCAGCTGCTTGGAGCCCGGCGAGCCCATGCCCTGGCGCGGGAAGGCCAGATAGCGTACCTCGATGCCGCGCTTGTTCAGCTCGGGCACCTCGGCGTGCAGCTTCTGGCAATAGGGGCAGGTGGTGTCGGTGAAGACGGTGATATGTGCCTTGGTCTCGCCCTGGGCAGGAAAGACGATCATCTGGCTGCGGTCGAGACCATTGATCTGCCGCGCGACGGCGACGTTCTCGGCCTTCTCGGTCAGGTTGGCGGCCTTGCCGTCCTTCACCTGGTAGAGATAGCCCTGCATGACGAACTGGCCGTCGCCACTGGCGTAGAGCACGCGACCGCCCTTGAGCTGGACCTGGTACAGGCCGTCCAGCGGACTCTTGGCGATGGATTCTATGGCGAGATTGGGCTGCAGCGCGGTCAGGCTCTGGCGAATGGCCTGCTCAGGTTCGGCCTGAGCCAGTTGCACGCCGAGCCCCAGGCAAGCGGCGAGCAACAGTTGGGAAATACGCATGTTCGACTCCTGTTGAGACGCCGGCAAGCCTACCACAGACCTGCCGGCTACGGCGGTCCCGCCCCCAGGGCGGGGCTTCAGAAGTGTCTACGCAATTTTGGCGGCGCTTTTGGTCCCTGAGCGGTGTTGCCGCTCCTCGCCATAGCCCTGCTATGACTCGTCCCGGCGCCTGGCTCAGTCGGAACGCCGAACCGAACAAAAATCACTCGCCAATTCTTGCGCGAACTTCTGAAACACCGCCCTAGCCGCGCGGATGGTGCTGGGCGTGCAGTTGCTGCAGCCGCACGCGGGCGACGTGGGTGTAGATCTGGGTGGTGGACAGGCTGGTATGGCCGAGCAGCATCTGCACCGTGCGCAGGTCCGCGCCGTGATTGAGCAGATGGGTGGCGAAGGCGTGCCTCAGGGTATGCGGCGACAGCGAGGTGCGGATGCCGGCCACCTGGGCATGCAGCTTGATGCGGTGCCAGAAGGTCTGCCGGGTCATGGCCGTGCCTCTCTGGCTGGGAAAGAGGATATCGCCCGGCTGGCCGCCCAGCAGCAGCGGCCGCGCCGTCTTGAGATAGTCTTCCAGCCAGGCGATGGCCTCCTCGCCCAGGGGAATCAGCCGCTCCTTGCTGCCCTTGCCGAAGACCCGCAGCGAGCCCTCGCGCAGGTTGATCTCGTCCAGGGTCAGGCTGATCAACTCGGTCACCCGCAACCCGGTGGCATAGAGCACCTCGAGCATGGTGCGATCGCGCAGGCCCAGGCTGTCCCCGGTATCCGGCGCCGCCAGCAGGGCCTCCACGTCCGCCTCGGACAGGCTCTTGGGCAGCGGCGCGCCCAATTGCGGCATGCTCACCAGCAGCGTCGGGTCCTCGGCGATCCGCCCTTCGCGCACGCTGTACTTGTAGAAGCTGCGCAGGCCCGAGAGAAAGCGCGCGGTGGAGCGTGCCTGGTAGCCTTCGCTGAGTCGCCAGCCGAGGTGGTCGAGCACGGCGTCGCGGCCGACGGTCTCCAGGGTCAGCCCCCTGCCCTCCAGCCAGCGGGCGAAGGCCAGCAGATCGGTGCGGTAGGCGCTGCGGGTATGGGGCGACAGGCCCTTTTCCAGCCACAGGGCGTCGAGGAATTCCTCGATCAGCCGCTCGCCGTTCACTCGGCGAATCCGGGCAGGACCGGCGTCGGCTTGCCCGCCTCGTCGACGGCGACGAAGCTAAAGGCGCCATTGATGGCGCGTTCACGCCCTTCCGCCAGCATGCCTTCGACGAAGACCTCGACCTGCACCTTGAGGCTGGTGTTGCCGACCTTCACCACCCGCCCGATCAATTCGACGATGGAGCCGGCGGGAATGGGATGGTTGAAATCGATGCGGTCGGTGGAGACCGTCACCAGCGGCTTGCGGCAGAAGCGCGTCGCCGTGATGAACGACACCTCGTCCATCCAGGCCAGGGCGGTGCCGCCGAACAAGGTGTCGTGGTGGTTGGTGGTGGGCGGGAACACCGCCTTGGCCACCCGGGTTTCCGACAGCGCGGTACGCCGCTGGATTTCCGCTTCGCGGGTCGTCATGTCTTACCTCGAACCTCAGAAACGAAAAAAGCAGCCGAAGCTGCTTTTTTCTGGTCACGCCGCGATCAGGAAAGCTTTTCCTTGATGCGGGCAGCCTTGCCGGACAGCTCGCGCAGGTAGTACAGCTTGGCCTTGCGCACGTCGCCGCGACGCTTGACGCTCAGGCTGTCGACCAGCGGGCTGTAGGTCTGGAAGGTACGCTCGACGCCAACACCGTTGGAGATCTTGCGCACGGTGAAGGCGCTGTTCAGGCCGCGGTTACGCTTGCCGATCACCACGCCTTCGAAGGCCTGCAGACGCTGACGGTCGCCTTCCTTCACCTTAACCTGGACAATCACGGTGTCGCCGGGGGCGAACGCCGGGATTTCTTTGTTCATCTGCTCAGCTTCGATCTGGGCAATGATTTTGTTGGTCATGTCACTCTGCTCCTAAGACAGGCCGCGGCCCGCCATCGATACCTAACTATCGTTCCGCTGACGAAGATATTCCGCCAACAGGTTCTGCTCTTCTCCAGAAAGCGAGCGGCCATCCAGAAGATCGGCGCGTCGCTCCGCAGTGCGTCCCAGGGACTGCTGCAGGCGCCAGCGCCGGATATGCTCGTGGTTACCACTGAGCAACACGTCGGGTACGCGACGGCCCTCGTACACCTCGGGTCGGGTGTAGTGCGGGCAATCGAGCAGGCCGTCGGTGAACGAGTCCTGCTCGGCGGAATCCACATGCCCCAAGGCTCCGGGCAGCAGTCGCGTGACCCCATCGATCAGCACCATGGCCGGCAATTCACCGCCGGACAGCACATAGTCGCCAATCGACCATTCCTCATCCACGTGCGTCTCGATGAAACGCTCGTCGATGCCTTCGTAACGCCCGGCGATGAGGATCAGATGCTCCTCCTGCGCCAGTTCCCGTACCGCCGCCTGGTCGAGCTTGCGACCCTGGGGGGACAGGTAGATCACCTTCGCCGCCGCCGACTCACCCTTGGCATCGGCCAGGGCGCGCTCCAGCGGCTGGATCTTCATGACCATCCCGGGACCGCCGCCGAAGGGCCGGTCGTCCACGGTCTGGTGGCGATCCTCGGTATAGCTGCGCGGGTTGTAGCAGGTCAGCTCCAGGAGCCCCTGCTTCATCGCGCGGCCGCTCACGCCATAGGCGCTCACGGCCTCGAACATCTCGGGGAAGATGCTGATGACATCGATACGCATGGATTAGAAATCCGCGTCCCAGTCGACCTGCATCTCACCCTTGGCCAGATCCACCGCCAGCACGAACTGGTCCGGCAGGTAAGGCAACAGACGCTCACGATCGTCGAGGCTGCCAGCGCAGGGCTTGACCACCATGACGTCGTTGGCCCCGGTCTCCAGCAGATGATCCACCACGCCCAGCCACTGGCCTTCGCGATTGATCACCTTGAGACCTTCCAGCTGATGCCAGTAGTAATCACCGGCGCCCAGCTGGGGCAATTCGCTGCGCGGCACGCAGATCTCGAAACCGGCCATGAGGCGGGCTTCTTCGCGATCGTCCAGGCCCTGCAGCCGTACCGTCAGGACCTTGCCGTGCAACCGTCCGCCGAGCACCTTGGCCTGCCGGGTCTCGCCATCGCGCCTTAGCGTCCAGGTTCGATAGTCCAGCAGGTTGTCGAGGGGATCGGTGAACGAGTAGATCTTGAGCTCACCCCGTACGCCGAAGACCGAGACAATCTTGCCCAGGACCACCAGGTCGGGGGCGGAGGTCGGCGTACTCATGGTCTTCAGGCGGTAGCCTGAGCGCTCTTGAGCAGCTGAGCGACGCGCTCGGACGGCTGGGCGCCCTGCGACAGCCAGTAGTTGGCACGCTCTTGGTCCACCGACAGACGAACTTCGGCGCCGCTGGCGATCGGGTTGAAGAAACCGATGCGCTCGACGAAGCGACCATCGCGCGCATTGCGGCTGTTGGTCACGGTCAGGTGGTAGAAGGGGCGCTTCTTGGAGCCGCCACGGGCTAGACGGATGGTTACCATTGAACTTCGTTCCTGTAGTCGGTGCTTGAAACAGTGGGCACGCTGGGCCACATGGCCCGAAAGGCCGCATATTCTAAGGGCTGTCACCCCATTTGCCAATGGCTTTCAACGAAGCTCCCGGCAATGGGGTGAGACGGAGATCCGCGAGGCGAAGCCCCGTCGCTCGCGAAGGCGCACCAGCGCTGGCGCCTGCCCCTCTCGCAGAACCGCTTCCGCGGCCGACCGTCTGGCGACGGGCGGCACCCGCGGGTCACATCTTGGGCATGCCGCCGCCGGGGAACATGCTGCCCATGCCGCGCATCATCTTGGCCATGCCACCCTTGGCGGTGACCTTCTTCATCATCTTCTGCATCTGCTTGTGCTGCTTGATGAGGCGGCCGACGTCCTGCACCTGGGTGCCGGAGCCGAGGGCGATACGCTTCTTGCGCGACCCGCTGATCAGCTCCGGGTCGCGGCGCTCGGCCGGGGTCATGGAGTCGATGATGGCTTCCATCTGCTTGAAGTGCTTCTCGGCCGCGCCATGGGCGTTGCCCATATGCTGGATGTTCATGCCGC
>CAUQPA010000352.1:0-5183 GCA_963519325.1 uncultured Pseudomonas sp.
GTCGTAGGCCTTGGAGAAGCCCTTGAGCGACAGGCTTTCACTGGCGGTCTCGCCGTTGGCGACCGGGGTGGTCACGGTCAGGCGGCTGCCACGCTGCAGCTGCTTGAAGGCATCGCCGACGAATTCCACCGGCACCACGCAGCCCTGGGGGATGCAGGTATGGAAGGGACGGCTTTCCGGGCTGCGCTTGTCCACCTGCAGCGAGATCGGCTTGGTCACGGCCACGCCGAAGGGCAGCACCAGGATGCCGTCCACGCCTTCGCGATTGGGGCGCAACTCAGTGACCAGCATCCGTTGGCCCTTGGCGCTGTCCTTCTGCTGGGTGATGGAACACAGCTGTACGGAGCGTTCCGCGGTACGGGCGATGCGGCAGATCACCTGCCAGTCGCCATACTTTTCCGAGACCGAGGGCTGCGCTTCCTGCTGGGGCGGCGGTGCCGACTGGGCGAAGGCCTGGCCGGCGAGCAGCAGGGGAGCGAGCAGTAGGGCCGGGCGGAGAAACCGTCGAGACATGAAAAATCCTTGGCGAGGCAATGAAGCCCCCAGGGTAGGCCATCGCTCCGCCAGCGAACACCCCGCCACGACGATCAGACCTTCTTGACGAACTCGGATTTGAGCTTCATCGCACCGATGCCGTCGATCTTGCAGTCGATGTCGTGGTCACCCTCGACCAGGCGGATGTTCTTCACCTTGGTGCCCACCTTGACCACCAGGGACGAGCCCTTGACCTTGAGATCCTTGATCACGCTGACCGTATCGCCATCCTGCAGGGTATTGCCGACGGCATCGCGGATCACCTTGGCCGCCTCGGTCGGATTGGCCTCGCCGGGCGTCCATTCATGGGCGCATTCCGGGCAGATCAGCTGGGCGCCGTCCGCATAGGTGTATTCGGACGCGCAGCGGGGGCAGGGGGGTAGAGCGGTCATGGCGAGGCACCTGGCTGGAAAAGCCGTGCATTGTATAGGGTTTTGGCCGGCCGAGTGGTGCCAGGGTGCCGCGCTCAGGCCGCCAGCTCCACCTCGACCACGGTGCCCTGGTTGTTGCGGTAGAGCGCCTTGCCGCCCAGCTGCTCGGCCAGGCTATTGATGATCTTGAAGCCCAGGCGCTGGCTGGTGCGTGGATTGAAGTGCGGCGGCATGCCGCGGCCATTGTCGGCGATGCGCAGCAGCAGGCGCTGGTCTTCCTGGCGCTGCAGGCTGATGTTGATCAGGCCCCGCTGGCTGTCGTCGAAGGCGTGCTTGAGCGAGTTAGTCACCACCTCGGCCACCAGCATCGACAGGGTGGTCAGGCGCGAGAGATCGAAATTCAAGGGCTCGGCGCTGATGGCGCAGGTCACGTGTGGCAGCCCGGCCGCCGCCAGCAGGTCGCTGGTCAGCAGGTGCAGATGGTGCGCCACCGGCTGATCGGCATCGGCGGGATCGTGCAGTCGCCGGTGGATACGCGAAATGCTCTCCAGCCGTGACCGCGCCTCTTCCAGGGCCTGGGAGGCCTGGCTGTCCCCGGGCAACTTGAGCTGCTGCAGCATCAGCAACGAGGCGATGAACTGGATATTGTTGGCGACCCGGTGCTGCAGCTCCTGGAACATGGTCGTCTGGACGTTGTAAAGGTCGTGGATGACCTGCTGCTCGGCGCGCAGTCGGGTACCGGCCGTGTGCATGTAGTGGATCAGAGCGATATCGACGCTGACGATGACCACGTAGAAGACCAGCGCCAGCACGCCCTGGCCATTGATCACGAATGACCAGTGCGCGGGGATGAAGAAGTACCAGGCGGCCAGGCCGGAAAGCACGGCGCAGAGGCTGCCGGCGCGGGTGCCGCAGAAGAAGGCGGTCAGGATCACCGCCGGAAAGAACGTCAGGTAGGGAAAGCCCTGCAACAGGATGTCGTCCAGCGCGAAACGGGCGCCCAGGGCCAGGGCGAACGCCAGCAGGGCCAGCCCATAGGCCAGCGCCGGGCGAGCTCGGATCGTGCTGCTGAGATCGCTGATCCAATGACGGCGAGACGACGGATCCAAGGCTCTGACCTGCGGGTTAGACGGCGGCGGCGCAGCTTAACGCAAAGCCGCCTCGCTCGGGGGAATGACGGTATCAAAGGTGGCTTTGCCTGACCCGGCGGCGATAACCTGTACAGGACTTGGACCGGCTCCGGTTCCGGCGGCGGCCCAGGTCCCTGGCGGCGGGCAAATCTTGTACAGCCGGTCCTTTGGTCGTACAGGGCAGGACGGCAGCGAAACGCAAGGGTCAGACCTTTGCACCTTACCCATCACAGGATCTGCTCATGAGTCGCCAGCGTGTGCTAGTCGCCGAAGATGAGCCTGTCCTGCGCGATCTCCTGCAGGAGCTCTTCGAAGACTGGGGTTACCAGGTCTACGCCTTCGGCAGTGCGGACGCCGCCTGTGCCTTCCTGCAGACCGACCAGCCCCAGCTGGACCTGCTCTTCACCGACGTGCGCATGCCCGGGATCCTGAGTGGCATCGATCTGGCGCTGCAGGCCCGCAGTCGCCAGGCGAGCCTGCCCATCGTCATCACCTCGGGGTACTGCGACGAGAACCCGGCCAGTGCCGCCCATGCCACCTTCCTGCCCAAGCCCTGGGATCTGGATGCCCTGTACCGGAGTTGCCCGGCCGCCAGGGCACCCTGGTAGCGCGCGAGAAGGCGCTGGACAGCTGGATGTCAAAAACGGCCAAGGCGTCCGCCGCACTGGGCACCTGGGGCTAGCCGAAGAAACCGCGCCCATACGAAAAAGCCCGTAGCGGTTACCCGCTACGGGCTTTTTCAGATTCTGGCTCCGCGACCTGGACTCGAACCAGGGACCCAATGATTAACAGTCATTTGCTCTACCGACTGAGCTATCGCGGAACAACGGGGCGTATCTTACTGATAGATAACGGGAAGTCAAGCCTCGGCGACACCCGGGACGAGGGCCGCCGAAGGGGCCGCCTTAGCCCTTCAGGACCGCGGCGATGGCCTGGATGGTGGGCGGCAGATTGCGCTCGTTCAGCGCCGCGACGCAGATGCGTCCGGTGCTGACCGCATAGATGCCGAAATCGCTCTTCAGCCGCTCGACCTGCTCGGCGGTGAGGCCGGAGTAGGAGAACATGCCGCGCTGGGCATTGACGAAGGCGAAGTCGCGAGTGGCCCCGGCAGCGGCCAGGCCTTCCACCAGGGCATTGCGCATGGTGCGGATCCGCTGGCGCATCTCGCCCAGCTCGGTTTCCCACAGGGCGCGCAGCTCCGGATTGCTCAGCACGGTAGCGACGATGGTGGCGCCGTGGGTCGGCGGGTTGGAATAGGTGGTGCGGATCACGCGCTTGACCTGCGACAGCACCCGGGCGCTTTCCTCGCGGCTCTCGCTGACCAGGGTCAGGGCGCCGACCCGCTCGCCGTACAGCGAGAAGGACTTGGAGAAGGAGCTGGAGACCAGGAAGGTCAGGCCGGAATCGGCGAACAGGCGCACGGCCTGGGCGTCTTCCTCGATGCCGTCGCCAAAGCCCTGGTAGGCGATGTCGAGGAAGGGCACCAGGTTGCGCGCCTTGACCACGTCCAGCACCGCCTGCCAGTCGGCCGGCTGCAGGTCCACCCCGGTGGGGTTGTGGCAGCAGGCGTGCAGCACCACCACCGAGCGCTCCGGCAGCGCCTGGAGGTCGGCCAGGAAGCCTTCGCGGTTCAGGCCGTTGCTGGCGGCGTCGTAGTAGCGATAGTTCTGCACGGGAAAGCCGGCACCCTCGAACAGGGCGCGATGGTTTTCCCAGCTCGGGTCGCTGATGGCGACCACGGCGTCCGGCAACAGCCGCTTGAGGAAGTCGGCGCCGATCTTCAGCGCACCGGTGCCACCGACGGCCTGGACGGTGATGGCGCGGCCGTCCCGCACCAGGCTCGACTCGGCACCGAACAGCAGGTGCTGCACGGCCTGGTCATAGGCGGCGATGCCTTCGATGGGCAGGTAGCCACGCGGCGCCTGGGCGGCCACGCGCTGCTTCTCGGCCTCGGCCACGGCGCGCAGCAGCGGGATGCGACCCTGCTCGTCGTAGTAGACCCCCACGCCCAGGTTGACCTTGTGCGGACGGGCGTCGGCGTTATAGGCCTCGTTCAGGCCAAGGATGGGGTCGCGGGGTGCCATTTCGACGGCGGAGAACAAACTCATGGGGCAGGGGCTCGAATGAGGGGTGAAGGGAAGGGCGGAACGCTAGGAACCGGAAGTATAGCCCCCTGCAGGCGCCCTCGCGACCCGACCTCCGTCGAGTGTTCCTGACGTGTGGCGGCGCTGGCGCATTGCAAAAGAGCGCTTGCGACCTTACCTAGGACGTTCCAGCATTTTCCTCGTCCACACCGCCTGACCTTGCGCCAGCGCGGTGGTGTCCGTGCATTTTCGCGCTCTTGAGGCAGCCATGTCCGCATTCCAGCTTTCCACCCGCTACACCCCGGCTGGCGACCAGCCCGAAGCCATTCGCCAGATGGTGGAAGGCCTGGAGGCGGGTCTGTCGCACCAGACCCTGCTCGGCGTGACCGGCTCGGGCAAGACCTTCAGCATCGCCAACGTCATCGCCCAGGTGCAGCGGCCGACCATGGTGCTGGCGCCGAACAAGACCCTGGCCGCCCAGCTCTATGGCGAATTCAAGGCCTTCTTCCCGAACAACTCGGTGGAGTACTTCGTCTCCTACTACGACTACTACCAGCCGGAAGCCTATGTGCCGTCCTCGGACACCTTCATCGAGAAGGATTCGTCCATCAACGACCACATCGAGCAGATGCGCCTGTCCGCCACCAAGGCGCTGCTGGAGCGCAAGGACGCCATCATCGTCGCCTCGGTGTCGTCCATCTATGGCCTGGGCAGTCCCGAGGCCTATCTGAAGATGGTCCTGCACCTGGACCGCGGCGACCGCATCGACCAGCGCACCATCCTGCGCCGGCTGGCGGAGCTGCAATACAGCCGCAACGACATGGAATTCGCCCGCGCCACCTTCCGGGTGCGCGGCGACGTCATCGACATCTTCCCGGCGGAATCCGACCTGGAAGCCGTGCGTGTCGAGTTGTTCGACGACGAGGTGGAGAGCCTCTCGGCCTTCGATCCCCTCACCGGCGAGGTGATCCGCAAGCTGCCGCGCTTCACCTTCTACCCCAAGACCCACTACGCCACCCCGCGCGAGACCCTGCTGGGTGCCATCGAGAACATCAAGCTGGAAC
>CAUQPA010000353.1:0-5172 GCA_963519325.1 uncultured Pseudomonas sp.
TCCGTCTCACCCTGGACCAGCCGCCGGCGGCGCTGCGCATCGGTACCCTGGTGCAGGGCGAGCTGGAACTGCCATCGGCCGCCGGCCTGGCGCTGCCGGCGCAGGCGCTGCGGCGCCAGGGCGACCAGGCGTCGGTCTGGGTGGTAGAGGGCAAGGGCGAGCAGGCGCAGGTGCGCCAGCGCGCGGTACAGGTCATCCGCGAGGCCGATGGCCAGGTGTGGATCGGTAGCGGCCTGAGGGTCGGTGAGCGCGTAGTGGTAGCGGGCGTCAACAGTCTCGAGGAGGGGCAGCGGGTGAAGGATCAGGAGGGCGCTCGGCCATGAAAGGCTTCAACCTGTCGGACTGGGCGCTACGCCACCAATCCTTCGTCTGGTACCTGATGTTCGTCGCCCTGCTGATGGGCGTGTTCTCCTACATGAAGCTGGGACGCGAGGAAGACCCCTCCTTCGCCATCAAGACCATGGTCATCCAAACCCGCTGGCCGGGGGCGACCACCGAGGAGACCCTGCGCCAGGTCACCGAGCGGGTGGAGAAGAAGCTCGAGGAACTGGATTCCCTCGACTACACCAAGAGTTTCACCCGGCCGGGGCAATCCACGGTGTTCGTCTATCTGCGCGACACCACCCCGGCCAAGGCGATTCCCGACATCTGGTACCAGGTGCGCAAGAAGATCGCGGACATCCAGGGCGAATTCCCCCAGGGCATCCAGGGCCCGGCCTTCAACGACGAATTCGGCGACGTCTTCGGCAGCATCTATGCCTTCACCGGCGACGGCTTCAGCATGCGCCAGCTGCGCGACCAGGTGGAGCAGGTACGCCGCGAGATCCGTAGCGTGCCGGGCATCGGCAAGGTGCAGGTGCTCGGTGCGGAGAACGAGGTCATCTACCTGGACTTCTCCACCCGCAAGCTGGCCGCCCTGGGGCTGGACCAGCGCCAGGTGATGCAGAGCCTGCAGCAGCAGAACGCCGTGACGCCGTCGGGGACCATCGAGTCCGGGGCCGAGCGGATCAGCGTGAGAACCAGCGGCGAATTCCGCTCCACCGCCGATCTCGCCGCGGTCAACCTGCGCATCGACGACCGCTTCTACCGCCTCACCGACCTGGCCGACATCCGCAGCGGCTATGCCGATCCGCCGAGTTCGCTGTTCCGCTACAACGGGCGGCCAGCCATCGGCCTGGCCATCGCCATGAGCAGCGGCGGCAACATCCAGACCTTCGGTGCGGCCCTCACCGAGAAGATGCAGGAACTGACCGGCGACCTCCCGGTGGGCATCGGTGTGCACGTGGTCTCCAACCAGGCGCAGGTGGTGGAGAAGGCCGTCGGCGGCTTCACCCGGGCGCTGTTCGAGGCGATCATCATCGTGCTGGTGGTGAGCTTCATCAGCCTCGGCGTGCGCGCTGGCCTGGTGGTGGCGCTCTCCATCCCCCTGACCCTGGCGCTGGTGTTCGTCTTCATGGAGTACAGCGGCATCACCATGCAGCGGATCTCCCTGGGCGCCCTGATCATCGCCCTGGGCCTGCTGGTGGACGACGCCATGATCACCGTGGAGATGATGGTGACCAAGCGCGAGGAGGGCGAGTCGCTGCACCGTTCGGCGACCTTCGCCTACGAGTCCACCGCCTTTCCCATGCTCACCGGCACCCTGGTGACGGTGGCCGGCTTCGTGCCCATCGGCCTCAACTCCAGCAGCGCCGGCCAGTACACCTTCACCCTGTTCGCGGTGATCGCGGTGGCCCTGTTGCTGTCCTGGATCGTCGCGGTGTTCTTTTCGCCGGTGATCGGCGTGCACATCCTGCCGAAGAAGGTGAAGCACAAGGATCATGATCAGCCCGGCCGCCTGGCGCGTTGGTCCGACGGCCTGTTGCTGGGCGCCATGCGCCACCGCTGGCTGACCATCCTCCTCACGGTGCTGTTGTTCGCTGCGGCGCTGTTCGCCATGAAGTTCGTGCAGAACCAGTTCTTCCCATCCTCGGATCGACCCGAACTGCTGATCGACTTCAACCTGCCGCAGAACGCCTCCCTCGACGCCACCCGTGCCCAGATGGACAGGTTCGAGAAGACCCTGGCCGACGATCCGGACGTGGACCACTGGAGCTCCTATGTCGGCCAGGGGGCGGTGCGTTTCTACCTGCCGCTGGACCAGCAGCTGGAGAATCCCTTCTACGGCCAGGTCATCCTGGTGGCCAAGGACCTGGAGGCGCGCAATCGCCTGCTGCCCAAGCTCAAGCAGCGGCTGCGCCAGGACTTCGTCGGCCTGTCCGGCTACGTCCAGCCGCTGGAGATGGGCCCGCCGGTGGGCCGCCCGATCCAGTACCGCATCAGCGGTCCGGACGTCGCCGAGGTGCGTCGCCAGGCGCTGGCGCTGGCCAGCGTGCTGGGCAAGAGTCCGCAACTGGGCGACTTCCTCTACGACTGGAACGAGCCGGCGCGGATGCTCAAGGTGGAGGTCAACCAGGACAAGGCGCGGCAGCTGGGCTTCTCCTCCCAGGACGTGGCGCAGATCCTCAATGGCGTGGTGACCGGTACCCCGGTGACCCAGGTACGCGACGACATCTACCTGGTCAACGTGGTGGCGCGCGCCAGCGAGGCCGAGCGGCGCTCGGTGGAGACCTTGGAAAACCTGCAGATCATGACCCCCCAGGGCATCGCGGTACCGCTCAAGGCCTTCGCCCGCATCGACTACGCCCTGGAGCAGCCGCTGGTGTGGCGGCGCGATCGTCTGCCCACCATTACCCTCAAGGCCTCGATCCTCGGTGACATCCTGGCGCCCGACCTGGTCAAGCAGCTGCAGCCGGACGTCGACGCCTTCATCGCCAAGCTGCCGCCGCGCTACCACGTGGCGGTGGGGGGCACGGTGGAGGAGAGCAGCAAGGCCCAGGGCCCCATCGCCGAGGTGGTGCCGCTGATGCTGTTCCTCATGGCCACCTTCCTGATGATCCAGCTGCACAGCATCCGCAAGCTGTTCCTGGTGGCGAGCGTGGCCCCCCTCGGGCTCATCGGTGTGGTACTGGGGCTGATCCCTTTCGGCCAGCCGCTGGGCTTCGTCGCCATCCTCGGGGTGCTGGCGCTGATCGGCATCATCATCCGCAACTCGGTGATCCTGGTGACCCAGATCGATGCCTTCGAACGCGACGGTCGCTCGCCCTGGGACGCCGTGGTGGAAGCCACTCGGCATCGCCGCCGGCCGATCCTGCTGACCGCCGCGGCGGCCAGCCTGGGCATGATCCCCATCGCCCGGGAAGTGTTCTGGGGGCCCATGGCCTACGCCATGATCGGCGGCATCGTGGCCGCCACGCTGCTGACCCTGCTGTTCCTGCCGGCGCTCTACGTCGCCAGCTATCGCATCCGCGAGCCACGCCGTGAGGGCTAAGGCGCAGGCAAAAAAAACGACCTCCTGGCGGAGGTCTTCGTTGAAGACATCTGCCAGGAGGCCGCAAGGAGCTATCCAAGGAGCCACTGCCGGAGGGAAGGATTCGCGCGGTCAGCAAGTCGAATCCACAGCAGCTCACCGCACCACTATCGGGCGTCCAGATTTTTCAATAAAGTGACGCCTTGACGAAACTCCATTGCGAAAAAGGCAATAATGGATATTTTCCAAGGCATGCGCATCTTCGTCCGGGTGGTGGACCTGGGCAGCCTCACGGCCGCCGCCCATACCCTCGACCTGTCCACTGCGCAGGTGTCGCGCCTGCTCGCCGAGCTGGAAAGCCACCTGCAGACACGCCTGCTGCACCGCACCACGCGGCGCTTGGCGCTGACCGAGGCCGGCGAACGCTACCTGGAACGCTGCCGGCGCATCCTGCAGGACGTCGGCGAAGCCGAGGCCGAGGCCAGCGGTGCGCACCTTAAGCCCCATGGCCATCTGCGCCTGCATTCCATGACCGGCCTCGGCACCCAGCTGCTGGCACCCCTGGTATCGCGCTTCTGCGCGCGCTATCCCCAGGTGGAGATCGTCATGAACCTCTCGCAGAACCATCCGGCGCTGCTGGAGGACGGCCATGACATCGCCATCACCCTGGACACCGAGCTGGCCGATTCGGACTTCGTCGCCCAGCGCCTGGGCGGGGTCTACAGCGTGGTCTGCGCCGCGCCCAGCTACCTGGCGCGGCGGCCGGCGCCCCAGGTGCCGGCTGATCTGGCCGAGCACGACTGCCTGCGCCTGCTCGATCCGAATTTCTCCGAACGCTGGGTCTTCGCGGGCCCCGAAGGCGAGCAGCAGGTCGCCCCGCGCTACGTCTTCCAGGTCAACGTCGCCGAGGCCCTGGCCAGCGTGGCGCGGCAGGGCATGGGGATCTGCCTGCTGCCCAGCTACATCGCGGTCAACTACCTGAGAGACGGCAGCCTGGTGCGGTTGCTGCCCAACTTCCGCCTGCGCGAGCGCAACATCCATGCGCTCTATCCCTCGCGGCGCTTCCTCGATGCCAAGATCAAGACCTGGATCGACTTCCTCAAGGAAGAGCTGCCGGAGCGCCTGCAACTGGAGAACCTGGTGCTGGAGGATCAGCGCTACTGGGCCAAGGACTAGCTGGCGCTGTTGCAGCTTCTGTAACAGTGATTTAGTTAGCATGCTATTTATTAGGCTGCGTTCATTGCTTAGAATGGTCCCGTACCCCGATGAACACATCCCCCAAGGAGTTCGCCATGAAACGTTCTCTGTCCGCCCTGTTGCTGACCCTTGCCACCCTGACCGCCACCCAGTTCGCCGCTGCCGACGACAATCCCAGCCTGAGATACAAACTGGTCGATCAGAATCACGCCGCCATGCAGCACTACGGCGACCAGTCCGCTCCCGCCGCCAACGTGCGTCGCTGAGCCGCTCCGCTTTCGAAAGACCACCCCTCTTTGCTCCTTTGGTCTTTCTCCGCCGCACCCATCGGGTGCGGCTTTTTTATATCTGCGGCACACTGAGCCCCTGACCTTGTCGAGGTGCCCATGACCGCCACTTCCGCTCAACGACTCGCCCGCCTGCGCGCCTTCCTGGCCGAGCAGGGCGCCGATGCCTGCCTGATCCCCAGCGCCGATCCGCACCTGTCTGAATACCTGCCCGAACACTGGCAGGGACGGGCCTGGCTGTCCGGTTTCACCGGCTCCGCCGGCCTGCTGCTGGTGACGCGCGACGCCGCCGGCGTCTGGACCGACAGCCGCTACTGGGAGCAGGCCACCCAGGAGCTG
>CAUQPA010000354.1:0-5144 GCA_963519325.1 uncultured Pseudomonas sp.
GTTCAGCCCTCGTCCCGCGCGGGGTGCAGCGTTCGCGGCAGGTAGGCGGCCAGGGGCGAGTCCGGTGCCAGCAGCGAGGTGCGGATGAAGTGCAGATAGCTGGCGATGCGCCGCAGCGGCGAGCGGTCGAAGTCACCCGGATTGGGCTCCAGGTGGCGCTGGGCCTGGTGCGCGAGGAGGATGGCCTGGTCCACCGCGCTCAGAGCGCGGGCCAGATTAGCGGCGTTGGGCTGGCGGAACAGCCGCACCAGCGCCCGGCCCAGGGCGCGGATGGCCAGGCGCCAGGCGCGCTGCTCGCGATACCAGGGCAAGGGTGGCAAGGCGGCCTGTTCCAGGCGCAGCTCGATGATGGCGTGGCCCAGTTCCAGGCTGAGGAAGGTCCAGCGCAGCAGGCGCCGCTGCACCCGCGGCTGGCCCACGGTCAGCACCTGCACCTGGTTGAGCAGGTCGCGCAGGCCACCATCGAAACGGCTGCTCAGACCGGGCAGAGGTGCACCTATGGCATGCACCAGCCGTTCGCGCAGGGCGTCTTCCAGGCGGCGCCAGACCCAGGGCTGGCTGGGCGGCAGCAGCACGCTGACGGCCACCGCAGCCACGCCGCAGGCCACCAGATAGGCCAGATAGGTGTTGCAGAAGACATGGGCATCGTAGCGCGGCAGATTGCCCGGCAGCGCCGCCGAGCAGAACCAGACCATCAAGCCGGTGCCATAGCCCGCCAGCCGCGGGCGGGTGATCAGCCAGGCGCCGGCGGCGAATACCGGTGCGAGGGTCAGCAGCAACAGGGCGAAGCCGTCCACCCAGGGCAGCACTTGGAATTGCAGCAGGCCCCCGGCCAGGGCACCGACCAGGGTGCCTCCGGCCAGCTGCAGGCAATAGCGGCGCGGATCGGCCGAGGTGGAGGCCAGCGCCGAGATCAGCCCCGCCGCCAGGGTGCAGGCCGCCCCGCTCGGCCAGGCGGTCTCGATCCAGAAAAGGCCGACGCCGAGCACTACCAGGGCACTGCGCAGCCCGGCTATCCAGGCCACCGCGCGACTGGCCAGG
Organism: uncultured Pseudomonas sp.; assembly: GCA_963519325.1. GTDB lineage: Bacteria > Pseudomonadota > Gammaproteobacteria > Pseudomonadales > Pseudomonadaceae > Chryseomonas. The sequence goes on from CAUQPA010000354.1 coordinate 1,042, forward strand.
GGCGTGAAGGTCTCGCGCCTCTTGGGCGCGGTGCCGGTCGGTACATCCAGCTCCAGCTGGGTATTCAGCAGCAGGTGCAGATCCTCGGCGAAGCGATAGAGCAATTCGGCGGCGGTGTCGTAGTCGAGCCGGTCGACCTCGGCCGGGGGCGCCGTCCGCGCCAGTTGCTGGCGACCGGCGCGGATCGCCACCATCAAGGTTTCGCGCTCCGCGGCCAGGCGCTCGTTGAGCCGGCGCAGATCGCGCTCTTCCGGTAGCCGGCCCAGGCCTGGCGCCAGGGCGGCGGCGATCAGTTCGAGGGCGGGCGCCAAGGCCTGACGCACCGCCGGCGGCCGCTCGGCCAGGCGCTCCAGCAACTGGTAGAGGGCATGGAAGCGGGTGTTGAGCAGCATGAGCCGATTGCCCAGGGCGGCCAGGCGCCCGCTGCGGCGGCGCAGGTAGGGCTCCTCGAAGACGCTGGCGCTGCGCAGGCTCTCGAACCCCACGGAGTCGGCGGCGAAACGGGCGCTGAGCCCGGCGAAGCGCTCGGCGTCGAGGCGGCCCAGCAGGCCGTCATGGGCCATGGCCAGGAAGTCGCGCAGCCGCTGCGCCAGGGTGCGGCGCAAGACGCCGCGGGTGGTCTGCGGCAGGATGGCCACGCTCACCACCCCGGCGCAGCAGATGCCCAGGGCGATCTCCAGCAGGCGCCACACCGCCTGGAGAAAGGCGCCCTGGGGCTCGGCCACGGCCGGCAGCCCCACCAGGCAGGCGGTATAGCCGGCGAGCAGGAAGGCATAGCTGCGAAAGTCCCGATAGCGCGCCGCACCGCGGGTGCAATAGCCGATCCACAGCACCAGGGCGCCGAGCAGCAGGACCCGCTCCTGGGCGAACAGGGCGATGGCGACGACGGTGAAGGTCAGCCCGGCGAGACTGCCCAGAACCCGATAGAAACTCTTGGCTAGCACCTGGCCGCTCTGCGGCTGCAGGACGATGAATACGGTGACCAGCACGGTGCTCGGTTGCGGCAGCTCCAGGCGATAAGCCAGCCACAGCGCCAGGGCGGCGGCGAGCAAGGCCTTGGCGATGAAGGCCCAGGTCTGGCCGTCGGTGCGGGCCCATTCGCGGCCGGCGCGGCGCCAGGCATTCAGGCTGGGCCAGCGTTTGCGTGGAACGGAGCGGGACGGCCGCAGGGGCAACGGCGAAGCGAGGGGCATGCTGGGCAACGACGGGATTGACGGGAGGGGGGCGAGACGCAGCGCCTCGGCGGCCATTCTAGGAAGCCGGGTCCACCCCGATTAAGCCGGGTGCGACAGCAAAGAGCGTTAACCAACGGGCGGGTAATGGCCCACAATGACTCTTTACCCGGCCCCGCCCTCGCCCATGGATCACCTCTTCAATCTGCGCGCCTTCGCCTGCGTGGCCCGCACCGGCAGTTTCACCGGTGCCGCCCGCCAGTTGGAACTCACCACCGCCTATGTCTCGCGGGCGGTGAGCCAGCTGGAGCAGCACCTGCAGACCCGGTTGCTGCACCGTACCACCCGTCAGCTGCGCCTGACCGAAGCCGGCGAACGCTACCTGGTGCGCTGCGAGCGCATCCTCGCCGACCTCGACGAAGCCGACGCCGAGGCCCGTCACGCCCTGGCGGTGCCCCGTGGGCGGCTGCGCATCCACACCATGACCGGACTCGGCCAGCACTACCTGATCCAAAGCCTGGCCAGCTATCGCGAGCGCTATCCCGAGGTCGATCTCGATCTGCAACTGACCAACACCTACACCGACATCCTCAAGGAAGGCTACGACCTGTCGCTGATCCTGGCCGCGGGTCTCGCCGATTCGGCCTTCTGCTCGGCGCGCCTGGGCAGTACCCATAGCGTGCTCTGCGCGGCGCCCGGCTATCTCGAACGCCAGGGCCACCCGGCCACGCCGGCGGATCTGGCCGGGCACCGCTGCCTGCGCCTGGTCAATCGCGCCATGGCGCCGGATCGCTGGCTGCTGGAAGGCCCGGAAGGCAACGCCGAGGTGGCGGTGGACCGGCCACCGTTCCAGGTCAACACCGCCGACGCCCTGGCCGAAGCCGTGGCCAGCGGCCTGGGCATCGGCGCCCTGCCGCTCTACGCGGCCGTCGCGGGCCTCGCCAGCGGGCGGTTGCAACGGGTGCTGCCCAGGCATCGTCTCTATGCGCTGGATATCCATGCGCTCTATCCGTCGCGGCCCTTTCTCGATGCCAAGATCCGCACCCTGGTGGATCACCTGCGCGAGACGCTGCCCGGCCTGCTGGAGCGTGATCGGCAGCTGGTCGAGGGCGGCGCCTAAAGGCGTTGCTCCGGCAGCATCCGTTCCAGGGTGCCATCGCGGCGGATCGCCACGTGCCAGACCACCGCCGCCACGTGCAGGATCACCAGGCCATAGACGGCGAACTGGCAGGCCACGTGGATGCGATTGGCGAGGATGCCGAGGGCTTCATGGCGGGGAAATCCCGGTAGCGAAAACACCCCGAACACCGGCACCGGCTGCCCCTGGCCGGCCATCAGGTAGCCGGTCACCGGCATCACCAGCAACACGGCGTAGAGCAGGCCGTGATTGAGGCCGGCGAGCAGCCGCAGCAGGCGTCCTTCACTGGGGTTGCCCGGCGGCGCCGGATGGCGCCAGCGCCAGGTCAGGCGGATCAGCACCAGTAGGAATACCGTGATGCCGGTGGATTCGTGCAGCAGGTACCAGAGGGTACGTACCGGCCCGGGCGGAAAGTTTTCCGCCACCCAGACGAAGGGCAGCAGCAGGCACAGCAGCGCGACGGTCAGCCAGTGCAGGGCCTGGGCGAAGCCGGTGTAGCGGGCGATGGCCATGGGCGATGCTCCGTAGCTGACGAACCCCGATAGTGCCCCAGGCGCAGCGGCAGCGCCGCTACGCCGGGCGACCGTCCGTCAGAGATGGATCAAGGCAGCCAGCGCCAGCAGCAGCGCCGGGATCATCACCAGGGTGCCCAGCTTGAGGAATTGCCAGAAGCTTACCGACAGTCCCTCGCGGCGCAGCGCGGCCAACCACAGCAGGGTCGCCAGCGAACCGGTGATGGACAGGTTGGGGCCCAGGTCGATGCCGATCAGCACCGCCCCGGCGATCTTCTCGGAGACATGGGCCGCCTGCACCGCGGCGCCCGCCAGCAGGCCCGCGGGTAGGTTGTTGACCAGGTTGCTGCCGAAGGCCACCAGCAGCCCGGCGCCCCAGGCGGCGCGTTCCGGTGTCGCCTGGGCGGCGGCCTGCAGCTGGTTGGCCAGCGCCTGCAGCACCCCGGTGGTCTCCAGGGCCTCCACCAGCACGAACAGTCCGGCCACCAGCGGCAGCACGCCCCAGGAAATGTGCCTGAGCAACTCCAGGCCGCCGCCGCGCTTGCAGGCCACCACCACCAGGAAGGTGGCGAAGCCGGCGAGAAAGGTCGGCAGGCCCAGTTCCAGATCCAGCGCCGAAGCCCCCAGCAGCACCAGGATGGTCAGGATCAGACCGCAGCCGGCGATGCGGCCGGTAGTGGGCAGGGGATCCACCGCGCCGCCCTCGGCCAGGCGCTCGGCGCGCAGGACCTTGGCCTGGGTCGCCCAGAGCACGAGGAAGGTCGCGCCGATGGCGAGGATCGATGGCAGGGTGAACAGCGCCAGCCAGCGCCCCAGCTCCGGCATGTGCTCGGCGAACACCACCAGGTTGGCCGGGTTGGAGATCGGCAGCACGAAGCTCGCCGCGTTGGCGATGAAGGCGCAGGAGAACAGATAGGGCAGCGGATTCTTCACCTGGGCAGCGCGGGTGGCGTAGTAGACCGCCGGGGTCAGCACTACCGCGCAGGCGTCGTTGGAAAGGAACACCGTGACCAGGATGCCAACCCCGTAGACCAGGGCGAACAGCCGCAGCGCCGAGCCCTTGGCGGCCCCTACCGCATGGCCGGCCACCCAGTCGAACAGCCCTTCCTTGCGGGCGATCTCGGCCAGCAGCATCATGCCGATGAGGAACAGATAGACATCGGTGCCCTTGGCGACGCCATGCCAGACGCCCTCCAGGGGCAGCAGGCCGAACATGGCCAGTAGCGCCGCGCCGGCGACGGCGAACAGCGCCTCGGGCAGGCCGAATGGCCGGGTAACCAC
>CAUQPA010000355.1:0-5130 GCA_963519325.1 uncultured Pseudomonas sp.
CCTTGGCCACGTCCTCGGGCTTCTCGTCGCCGGCCTTCTGGATGCCTTCGGCGATCACCTGCACGGCGGCGTAGGAGGGGAACACGAAGGGACCGCTCGGATCCTGCTTCTTGTCCTTGAACGCCTGGACCAGCGCCTGGTTCTTGGGATCCTGGTCGAAGGAGCGCGGCAGGGTGACCAGCAGGCCTTCGGAGGCCTTGCCGGCGATGGCGGAGATGGAGCTGTTGCCCACGCCTTCCGGACCCATGAACTTGGCGGTCAGGCCTTTCTCGGCGGCCTGACGCAGGATCAGGCCCAGCTCGGGGTGGTAGCCGCCGTAGTAGACGAAGTCGACGTTGGCCTGCTTGAGCTTGGCGATCAGCGAGGAGAAGTCCTTGTCGCCGGAGTTGATGCCTTCGAACACGGCGACCTTGATGCCGGCCTTGTCCAGGGTCTGCTTGACCGCGGTGGCGATGCCTTCGCCGTACTGCTGCTTGTCGTGGATGACCGCGACCACCTTCGGCTTGACGTGCTCGACGATGAACTTGCCGGCGGTCGGGCCCTGCATGTTGTCCAGGCCGATGGTGCGGAAGATCAGCTTGTAGCCACGGTTGGTGATGTCGGGGCTGGTCGCCGCCGGGGTCACCATCAGGATGCCTTCGTCCTCATAGATGTCGGAGGCGGGCTGGGTGGAGCTGGAGCACAGGTGGCCGACGACGAACTTGACGCCATCGTTGACGATCTTGTTGGCAACCGCTACGGCTTGCTTGGGATCGCAGGCGTCGTCGTAGATCACGCCCTCGAGCTGCTTGCCCTTGACGCCACCGGCCTTGTTGATCTGCTCGATGGCCATCTGGGCACCGATGAACTCCATGTCGCCGTACTGGGCGACCGGACCGGTCTTGGGACCGGCCAGGCCGATCTTCAGGGTGTCGGCTGCCAGGCTGTGGCTGGCCATGCCGGCCAGTGCCAGGGCCGCGACCAGGCGGGAGAAACGCAGGGTTGCCTTGTTCATGAGTGCTCCACTCGGAATGCTTTATTAATGAGGCAGTTGGACGCGAAAGTGTGCCGATTTTGTTCTGTATGACGCGCAGCGCAGTTTAATCACCGTCTGTTCGTCTTGGAAAGCTGGCGACGACAACTTGTCGGATCTGTCTGCCGCCCATCCGGGCGCTCGGCAAGCGAGGGGGCTGGCGGTAGAATCCGCCCTTTTCGCGAGGCCCGCACCATGACCGATCACGCAACGCGTTACGCCACCCTGCTCGGGCAGACCGCCGCCATCGGCTGGGAAGAATTGCAACCGCATTTTGCGCGGGGCGTGCTGCTGGAAGTGGCGCCGGAACTGGACCTCATCGAAGCAGCCATCGCCGTGACCGAGGACGACGCTGCCCGGGTCGGGCTATGGCTGCAGCAGGGGCACCTGGCCAAGGTCGACGAAGCCCGGGCGCGGCGTCGGCTGGAGGCGCCGGAGGTGGCGCTGTGGGCGGTGGTGGTGGCGCCCTGGGTGCTGATGCAGGAGCGTCCGGCCGAGCGCGCGGCGGACTGAAACGCCAAGGTCCCGCGTCAGGCGGGCCCTTGGCTGGACGCTGACACTCAGCGTTCGCTGTCGAGATCGCGCAGCTGGTGTTCGCCGTAGCGGTCACCCGCTACCGCGCCGGGCGGCAGCAGTCGCTCCAGTTCGGCGCGATCCGCAGCGCTCAGGGTCAGGTCCAGGGCACCGAGGGATTCGTCCAGCTGGTCGCGGCGCCGGGCGCCGATCAGCGGCACGATGTCCTCGCCCTGGGCGGCGACCCAGGCGACTGCCAGCCGGGCCGGGGTGGTGCCCCGCTGTTCGGCGAACCGCTGCAGGCCTGCCACCAGTGCCAGGTTGCGCTCCACGTTGCCCGGCTGGAAGCGCGGGCTGTGGGCACGGAAGTCGCCCTGGCCCTTGGGCGCTTGCCAGTGACCGCTGAGCAGGCCACGGGAGAGCACGCCATAGGCGCTGATGCCGATGCCCAGTTCGCGACAGGTCGGCAGGATCTCGGCCTCGATGCCGCGCGAGACAAGCGAGTACTCGATCTGCAGGTCGCAGACCGGATGCACTGCGGCGGCCCGCTGTAGGGTCTGCGCGCCCACTTCCGAGAGGCCGATGTGGCGGATGTAGCCGGCCTGCACCAGCTCGGCGAGGGCGCCCATGGTCTCCTCGATGGGTACCTGGCGATCCAGCCGCGCCGGCCGATAGATGTCGATATGGTCCACACCCAGGCGCTTGAGGCTGTAGGCGACGAAGTTCTTGAGCGCCGCCGGCCGGGTGTCGTAGCCCAGCCATTCGCCACCCGGACCGCGCAGGGCGCCGAACTTGACGCTGATCAGCGCTCCGTCGCGGCGGCCGCGCAAGGCTTCGCCCAGCAGCAGTTCGTTGTGGCCCATGCCATAGAAGTCCCCGGTGTCGAACAGGGTGATGCCGCGCTCCAGGGCGGCGTGGACGGTGGCGATGGCCTCGCCGCGGTCGGCGTCGCCATAGAGGTCGGACATGCCCATGCAGCCCAGACCGAGGGTGGATACCGGCGGGCCCTGACGGCCCAAGCGACGCTGTTGCATGAGAGATGCCTCGTGGGGAATGAGCCTTCACTGTAGCTAGGGTCATGCTGTGCGATAATCCGGTCTCGACACAACGACCTGTTCGCCTGGCCGTACAGTGGGGATTCGATGAACCTGGATGACCTGGCCGCCTTCGCCGCTGTGGCCGAGGCGCGCAGCTTTCGCGGAGCGGCCTATCGGCGCGGGGTGGCGGCCTCGTCGCTGAGCGATGCGGTCCGCCGTCTGGAACGCGAGCTGGAGGTGCGGCTGCTGCATCGCACTACCCGCAGCGTGACGCCCACCGATGCCGGCCAGCGCCTGCTGGAGCGCCTGGCCCCGGCCCTGCGCGAAGTGCACGAAGCGCTGGACGCCATCAATGCCGAGGGCGCGAGTCCGGTGGGGAGCCTGAGGCTCAACGTGCCCACCATCGTCGCCCGGGTCTTGCTACCGCCACTGCTGGGGCCCTTTCTGGCGGCCTATCCCGGTATCCGCCTGGAGGTGGTGGCGGACGATCGCCTCATCGATGTGCTGGCGGCCGGCTACGACGCTGGGGTGCGCTATGACGAGCACCTGGAGGGCGACATGATCACCGTGCCCTTGGGTCCGGCCAGCCAGAGATTCGCCGTGGCCGCCGCGCCGGCCTACCTGGCGCGCCATGGCGTACCGCGGCATCCGGCCGATCTCCAGGGCCACTCCTGCATCGGGCATCGCTTCGCCAGCGGCCTGGTGGCGCCCTGGAGCTTCGAGCGCGGCAGCGAGCGTGTGCAGATCCAGCCCGGGCAGCGGCTGCTGGCATCCACCCTGGACCTGGAACTGCAGGGTGCCCTGGAGGGCATCGGCCTGATCTGCTCCTTCGCCGACTACCTGGCCGAGCCCCTGGCGGACGGTCGCCTGGTGGAGGTGCTGGCGGACTGGTCCAGCCCTTTCCCCGGTCCACGCCTCTACTATGCGGATCGCCGCCACCTGCCAGCGCCGCTACGCGCCTTCGTCGCCTTTCTGCGTGAGCGTCACGGCTAGGCGAGGGTGCTGGGCGCCGTTACCCTGGGGGCTTGTCTGTCGTCTGGAGTCCCCATGACGTTCGCGTTTTCCCGCCCGCAGGTACGACCCTCATGATCATCGGCACCGCCGGCCACATCGACCACGGCAAGACCTCGCTGATCCAGGCCCTGACCGGCATCGCCGGGGATCGGCGCCGCGAAGAGCAGGCGCGCGGCATCACCATCGACCTGGGCTACGTCTATGCCGACCTGGGCGATGGCCAGCTCACCGGCTTCATCGACGTGCCCGGCCACGAGCGCTTCGTGCACAACATGCTGGCCGGGGCCAGCGGCCTGGACCTGGCCTTGCTGGTGGTGGCCGCCGACGATGGCGTCATGCCGCAGACCCGCGAGCACCTGGCGATCCTCGAGCTGCTCGGTATCCCCCGGGCCCTGGTCGCCCTGACCAAGGCCGACCGGGTAGGCGCGGAGCGTCTCGCGGCGGTGCGGCAGGAGGTCAACGCGCTGCTCGCCGGCGGTCCCTTCGCCGAAGCGACCCTGTATCCGGTGGCCAGCCCCAGCGGCGAGGGGATCCCCGCGCTGCGCGCCGCCCTTCTCGCGGCCCTGGACCAGGAGCGCGAACGCAATACCCGGGGTGGCTTTCGCCTGGCGGTGGACCGGGTGTTCAGCGTCGCCGGGGCCGGGGTGGTGGTCACCGGCACCGCCTTCGCCGGTCAGGTGGCGGTGGGCGACGAACTCGTCCTCACCCCGCGCGGCCAGCGCCTGCGGGTGCGCGGCCTGCATGCCCAGAATCGCCCAGCCGAGATGGCCCGGGCCGGCCAGCGCGTTTCCCTCAATCTGGCCGGCGAGCGCCTGAGCACCGACAGCATCGCCCGTGGCGACTGGCTGGTGGCCGAGGCGCTGCATGCGCCAACCACGCGCATCGACGTCGAACTCCGGCTGCTGCCCGGCGAGGCACGCAACCTGGCCCACTGGACGCCGGTGCACGTGCACCTCGGCGCCCAGGATCTCACCGGTCGCGTCGCCCTGCTGGAGGGCGACAGCCTGGCGCCGGGCGCCAGGGCCCTGGCGCAACTGGTGCTCAATGCGCCGCTGCACGGGGTGCATGGTGATCGCCTGGTGCTGCGCGACCAGTCCGCCCAGCGCACCCTGGGCGGCGCCCGGTTGCTCGATCCCTTTGCCCCGGCGCGCCACCGGCGCACCCCCCAGCGTCTGGCGCAACTCCAGGCGCTACGCCAGGGCGGTCTGGAAGAGGCGCTGCCCGAGCTGCTGGCCCAGGCCGACGGCGGCCTTGATCCGCGGCTGCTGGTCCGTCAGTTCAACCGGCCCGAGGGCGACTGGCAGCTGCCGGCGGATAGCCTGAGGGTGGAGACGCGAGTCGGTCCCCGGCTGTTCGCCTTGCCACTATGGCAGGCGGCCCTGGTCCGGTTGAGCGAGACCCTCGCCACCTTCCATCTCGAGCAACCCGACGAACTGGGTCCGGATCGCGATCGCCTGCGCCGCATCGCCACGCCGGAGCTGGAGCGCGCCGTCTATCTGGCCCTGCTGGAGACGGCTTTGGCCGAGGGACGGCTGCAGAGCAGCGGTCCCTGGC
>CAUQPA010000356.1:0-5129 GCA_963519325.1 uncultured Pseudomonas sp.
AAGGGGCGCTTCAGCTTCACCATGCTGACCGTCAACGCTGACGATCACCCCTTCATGAAGAACTACCATCGGCCTGAAGATGAGAAGCGGATGTTGGCGATACTGCCGAATGGCTCGATCAAGGAATGGCTGCAGGCGCCAGCCGAAGCAGCGAGCGAGTTCCTTCGTCAATATCCCTCAGATCGCCTGCGCGCCACTTAGGTAAGGGCTGGGTCGACCGCCGCTGCTTCGATTGGAATACCTTCTTGGATAGCCTACTTGCGGCCGCTCAGCGGACCGGCTTTCCGCTCCTGCTGGTAGATTGATGCGAAGCACGGCGGTACTGGCGGCGTTACAGTTGCACCGGGGCCGAGGTCATCCGCATGCAACGTGCGCGCGAGGCTGACGCGGCGCTGTACAACGGCGTTGGCGAGCCGCTGGTAGCAGAAGATGGTGGAAGCGGGGGACCGACCCTCGCCTAACCCAGACCGGCCGTTACCGGTGTCGCCCAGCGTGTAGCCTAGAACTGGTCTTCTGCGGCACGCGTGCGAGCCAGCTTTTCACGCCCGCTCTAAGTATCTAAAAGCGCGCTGCAGGCCAATTATTCCCAACCTCGCCGACCTCGCGCGCTTGCGCAACAGGTAATTTGCTGTTCTTATTGTCCCGTGTCCTAGGACTTGGGACAAGTAGAGCGAGCAAAAAATGAAAGGTCAAGACGTAGGCGTGATGCTCAGACTCGTATGTCTGCAAAAACACGAGGCGAGAGACAAGGTTGTAGCGACGTGGCCACACGATTGGCGCGACTGGCACCATAATGAGGAAGATGCCGCCTTCTCGTATCAACCGGATTTCGATCTCGACGATATGTCACCAGGCGCCTCCTACTACACCGCACGCGCGTTGGAGGAACAGACCGGGATCAGCAAATCACAGATCGCCCTGGCTCTGAAGCATTGCGTAGAGATCGGCCTAGCTAGGGTGGATGTGCGCTCTCAGCTTCCCCGGGTCAACACCCAGGCTCTATTAGAGTTTCTCGTCTATGGACTGCGGTTCGTCTTTCCAGCTCGGTACGGCGAACTGACCAGAGGCATTGCGACCGGATTCGCCGCTCCTGTCCTTTCGCGCTCACTGATCAGCAGCGGTGAACATATCCCGGTGTGGCCATATGCCCGAGGGAAAACGATGGGAATGAAAGTTGAACCACTCTTCAAGACCGCAGTGCTAGCAGCTCGAAAGGATCCAGAGATGTACGCGTTGTTGGCGCTAGTGGATTCCATTCGTGTTGGCCAACCACGGGAGCGAAATTTGGCTATTGAGCTTCTGCGCGAACGCCTGGAGATGACATGAACGTCTTTCCGATTTTGAAAGAGATGATATGCAAGGTGGCGCACGCTCTAGGGCCTGATTTGTGCGAAGACATGACGTTCGTAGGAGGGTGTACAACCGGTCTACTGCTCACAGACGAGTTCATTCGCGATCAAGTGCGGGCTACGGATGACGTCGACTTGATCGTACCCGTAATGGGAGCGATTAAATATTTAGAGCTACAGAACCGCCTGCGAGCGTCTGGGTTTAGGACGCCCCACCTTGCGAAGCAAAACGTTCCAATTTGCACGATGATGCTTGGCGACCTCCGCGTTGATTTTATGCCGGCCGACGACTCACTGGGATTTACGAATCGCTGGTACCAAGATGCGATCAAGAGCTCAAGTCGATACCGATTGGACGAGCACACTTCAATCAAACTGGTCAATCCGGTGTACTTCATCGCGACCAAACTCGAAGCATGGAAGGGCAGGGGAAATGGAAAGCCGGTCGCCAACCGGGACCTAGAAGACATCTTTAATCTTATTGAGGGCCGCGAAGAGCTTTTGGATGAGATCCAAGAGGCAGGTGACGATGTTCGAAATTACATTGCTGCCGAGATCGGCCTTTTATTCAGCGACTGCCCCCAATTTCCAGAGGCCATCAGCGACCAAACCAGAAACGATCCCGAGCGTGAAAGATTGCTGTACGAGCGTATGCGAGCCTTGATCGGGGAAGTCGGCTGATGCACGTTACGTGGCAGAGCCGCCAAGGCGTAGGGCGCAGCAGCAATAACGATGCTGCTGCGGTAGGGTATACAGAATATGGCGTAATGGCGGTAGTAGTTGACGCGGCCGAAGATGGCGATGGGGCCGCATTTGCGCAGCACTGGGCAAGGTCTATCGTCATCGCTACACAAGAGTCTTCTTCGCCGCTTGATGGAGACTCACTCCGCGCGCTTATCAACGCTGAGCAAGACCGGCTGAGATCGAAGTTTTCGATTGAGAAAGCGGCTTATTGTTGCGTATTCGTTGACCTACGCGTCCTCCAAGTGGAGGTACTTTATGCAGGCGACTGCCAGCTAGGCATCCTGAAGACCGATGAGTCGGTTACCTGGATAACGGTTCCGCATACGCTCAGTCGCCAAGCGGAACTGCTGGGGATTTCAGCGCCGGTCGATGCACGGCATGTGCTGACGCGATGCTTAAAGGTGCATCGTGCGCACGTCCCAGAAAGCTGCAGCGTTACCTATGCTCAACCGGATCGGCTAATCGTATGTACAGATGGCCACTGGTACAAAAGCCATGCTGCGCAAGATGCGATAGCAGATGGATCAGATGACGCCAGCGTACTTACCCTTCAGTTCGGCGGCCGGACGCAGTATGTTGAGTCCGACTGCGAGAACTTTTTTCCTTGCGGCCCTCTTGAATAGCATGACGACGCCTAGGATGTATGGAGCCCGAGGAAGCTCGATAGCTTCCCCGTACAAGCCCCGCTTCGACGTTTTTTGTGCCTAAAGCTTTTCTATCTACCGCCGATAATCATGCCAGAACTCAGTATGGAAGGTGGATATGAACGGTAGGGCATGGAAATTTATTCTGGTATCGAGCGTGCTCGCTTGCAATTGGGCTCACGCTGACTTCCCAAGGACGTCCGTCGAGTGGAAAGCTCAGGAAGAAGGCGAAGCTCCCACCTCTCGCTACGATGTTTATATCGATACACTCCGATTCGAGTCTGACGATGGCAACGCCGATTCGCAGATTCAGCTCGCTCAAGAGCTACTGATGAGCACTAAGCTCAAGTCAGACGACCTTCCAAAAATCAAGCTTCTGATAGACGCAGCCGAAAGCAAGCTTGGAGCGGAAAAGGTAAGCATGGCCCGCAGTCTGCTAAAGGGTCAGGAGGGCAAGGTAGCGGGTACCACTATCATTTCTGAGCCTATCGTTGTTGGTCTATCACCCAAGCGTCCTCATAGCCCAGAAAAAGCGGAGTTTTATGCACGTTGCTCAGCAATGGCGTCTGTATTAAATGAAGAAATCGAAAAAGCCAAGGGTGCTACAGATCAGCTGTTCACTGATTTTTCTGTCAACTCCGCGGTCGCTTCGATTTTATACTCGGATTCCGCATACTTTCTAAAAATTTATCAGCCGAACGAATATAGCTACAAATACCAAATGGCCAGGCACCGGGCACAAACTATTTATGCATTGCAAAACACAATGAATGCCTGCATGGCGAGCATGAAGAAGGATATCGCCGAAATGAAGCCATTCGAGAAAAGTGCGCGTGATGATTTTTTTAAAATGGCTGATAACAGTGTAGGATTTAAATAATCCCGTCAGTTGTAAAAGTTTTCTAACCAGTAAGGCATTTTTCGTCATCCTTGCTGGCTGCACATCGTTTCGAACCGCGTGCACGGATTCTGGATCTGATCTTGCGCCATGACCGGTTGTAGGCACGCACGGCCGCCCTGTCCGGCTGCGCGTCCTGTCAAGGCTAAGTAGAGATGTCGCTCTGACAGCTAAGTAAAAATGTCATTATGACCTTACGTCCGAGCCTAACTCTTATCGGAGTGACATCAATAGTTGGTACCTAGCTGCAGGACTGCTGATAGTAGCCGCCGTCTTCTAGCTTCACGAAAGCAGCGATGACAATCGCAGCTCGGTACTGGCTTCTACCAGAGGCTTCGTGCTGTCACGGTGGTTTCCGCCAGGTTTGGGCAGCTGAGTGCAGGCGTACATGGCCGGACCGGGACGCCCAATGCCCTGAAGCCGTTACAGGTCAGTGAAGTGACTGATGCAATTAAGTGTGACGGAGGCATAGATGGTGAGGGCAGCCGAGCCGCCCCACCTCTGACTGACCGATATCAGGCGGCCATTCGCTCGCATTCCTCGGCACAGCGCATGCAGGCCTCGGCACACGCCTGACAATGCTGCGCCTCGTGCTTGGCGCACTCTTCGCCACAGGCACGGCAGATCGTGGCGCACAGGGCACAGAACTGCTTGGCGTACTCGCTCTCGCGAGCCATTAGCGTGGCAGCCATGTAGCAAATGTCGGCGCAGTCTCGGTCGAGCTCGATGCAGCGCGCCATCATCTTCACGTCGTCTTCGCGCAGGCAGGCGGAGGCGCAGGTTTCACAGACGATAGCGCAGTTGGAGCAGGCCTGGATACAAGATTCGAACATAGAGTTTGTCATGGTAAATCTCCAGATTGGGAAAGAGTGACGAACCTGAGTGGCCCCGAAGTGAGTAGGCAACTCCACTCGCGTGAGCGGCTGCCGACCTCGGTCCAGAGGACCCAAAATATGCGACCGGCGCCTGCCGCAATTGGTTTTGCCTGGAACATTACAATTCTGTAAGCCATTCCCGATGGTAGTTTTGAAAGCGCCCGTAGGTATGGCCCGCTCACCGGTAGCCATCCGCTCAGGTTTGCATGCCAACAGGTCGCAAGAACGTCAGGGTGAAGGCCGTTCGGCCTCTTTGGGATGTACAGTTGATCGTGCCACCATGCGCCGTCATCAGCGACCGGGCGATGGCCAACCCGAGCCCCGCATTGCCGTCACCTTCGCGACGTGCTGGATCCACCCGATAGAACCGGTCGAAGATCCTCGCCTGGTGCTCCGGTGGAATTTTGGGGCCGGGGTTTTCTATCCGAAGCTCTACACGGCTGCCATAGTCCTGGATGTAGACCTCAATCGTCTCTCCAGAAGGGGTATAGCGCAGGGCATTGGACAGCAGATTCGACACGACACGGTCGATCATCACGCTATCCGCAAAGATCAAGGCGCTTCCCGATGCCTTGAGCTGGATACCCTTATCCACAGCCAGAAGCTCGAAGTATCCGAA
>CAUQPA010000357.1:0-5111 GCA_963519325.1 uncultured Pseudomonas sp.
CATGATCCCCAACTGCGCCGCCACCCGTCACGCGCACTTCGTGCTGGACGGCTCCGGCCCCGCCGCGCTGGAAGCTCCGCCACTGGATGCCTATCCGGAAATCGTCTGGGAAGCCGGCCCGAGTGCTCGCCGGGTCGACCTCGACACCCTGACCCCGGAAGAGGTGCAGAGCTGGCAGCCGGGCGAAACCGTGCTGCTCAACGGTAAGATGCTCACCGGTCGTGACGCCGCCCACAAGCGCATGGTCGACATGCTCAACAAGGGCGAGCCGCTGCCGGTGGACCTCAAGGGCCGCTTCATCTACTACGTCGGCCCGGTCGATCCGGTGGGCGACGAGGTGGTCGGCCCGGCTGGCCCGACCACGGCGACCCGCATGGACAAGTTCACCCGCCAGATCCTCGACCAGACCGGCCTGCTGGGCATGATCGGCAAGTCCGAGCGCGGTCCCATCGCCATCGAGGCGATCAAGGACCACAAGGCGGTCTACCTGATGGCCGTCGGCGGCGCCGCCTACCTGGTGGCCCAGGCCATCAAGGGCGCCAAGGTCCTGGCCTTCCCGGAACTGGGGATGGAAGCCATCTATGAGTTCGAGGTGAAGGACATGCCGGTGACCGTGGCGGTGGACACCCGTGGCGAGTCGGTGCACATCACCGGCCCGCAGGTGTGGCAGAAGAAGATTGCCGACAGCCTGGCCGTCGAGATCTAACCGGCCAATGCCAAGAAAGCCCAGCCTCAGTGCTGGGCTTTTTTCATTCAGTGGCCGGCCTCTAGTACCTGCCACTGCGCCGGCCAGTCATGGCGGATGAACACCTGGCCGTTGGTCCGCACCCGCCGCACCTCGTCCAGATCGACCTCGGCCTGCAGCCACTGGCTGAATTCGGGACAGAGTTCGTCGCTCTGGGCGATCACCCCGTCGGCCGGCATGCCCCGATCCGGTGGAACGAAGAGCCCGGCCCGCCCGACGTTCTCGTCCAGCGCGGGCGACCAGGGCGCCAACCCCACGGTCGGCGCCTGCAGCACCGCGAGCTGGTTCTCCAGCGCCCGCGCCTGGGCCCCCACCCGCACCCGGTGAAAGCCGGCCACGGTATCGGTACAGCTCGGCACCAGGATCAGATCCACCCCGGCTTCGGCCAGGTGTCGAGCCAGGAGCGGGAATTCACTGTCGTAGCAGATCAGGATGCCAAGGCGCCCCAGAGGGGTGTCGAAGACGCGCAGGCCCTCGAGGCCGCCGGCGATGTTCCACTCTTCCCGCTCGAAACGGGTCATCATCAGCTTGTCCTGATGGCCCAGGCAGCCTTCGGGACCGAACAGCCAGGCCCGGTTGCGGTACCGGCCATCGTCATCGAGCACCGGCAGCGAGCCGGGTTGCAGGTAGAGCCGCAGCCGGCGCGCCAGGCCCTCGCAGAGCGCGTGCCAGGCGGGCAGCAATGGCTGGATGCCGGCGATGGAGCCGTGCAAATCGCTGCGCGCGGCGGGCGGCAACTGGCCGCTGAGCACCAGCCCGGCGTATTCGGGCAGCAGCAGGAGCTGGCTGCCGTCAGCGGCGGCCTCCTCGCAGAGTTCGGTCAGGTGCGCGGCATAGGCGTCCCAGGTCTCCAGCAATTCGATGGCGTATTGGCAAGCGGCCAGGCGGATCATGGCAATTCCTTGAGCCAGAAAGTCAGGGGTTTGGGCGATTCGGCGACCTCGTCGAGATCCTGCCACAGGTACTGGGTGGTCAACTCCGGATGCTCGGCGAAGCCCTCGCTGTGCCAGAGGCCATGCAGGGGACGATAGTCGGCCGGGCGGCGCGGATGATCATCCGGGCGCTGCACGGCGCAGAAGGCGCACCAGGCGAAACGCCCCAGCTGTCGCGCCCGCGCCTCGCGTTCGGCGAAGAAGCGCCGACCGAGCCCCCGCCCCCGGTAGGCCGGCAGCAGCAGGGATTCCCCGAAATAATAGATCCGCTCCACTGGCCAGCCGCCAGCCAGAAAGGGCTGCTGGAATTCCCCGGTCTCGTCCGCCAGTGGCAGTGCGGTAGCCGCCCCTACCACCCGTCCGCCGTCGCGGACCAGCACGCAGAGGCTGTCCGGGGAATCCGCATAGGTCTGCAGGTAGCGCGCCTCGTAGTCCAGGGTGCCATCGTAGAGATAGGGAAATTCGCGAAAGACGGCGATACGCAACGCGGCCAGCTCGGGAATCAGCGGCGCGAGCGCGGCGCCCTGGAGAAGTTGGATGTCCATGGACTTTTCTAGTTAAGCGAGAGACGTGAATGGCTATGTCGGAGCCGTCCAGGCACCCTACCATGCCTCGGCAACGCCGCTTTTTCACGAACGACAGGAGCCGCCATGACCACGACCGACCTCATCGACGCCTACTATGCCGCCTTCAATGCCGGCGACATGGAGATCTTCCTGGAGCTGCTCACCGAGGATGTCGTCCACGACATCAACCAGGGCGAACGCCAGGTGGGCAAGGCCGCCTTCGCTGCCTTCATGACGCACATGAATCGCTGCTACCGCGAGCGCCTGACCGATCTGGTGGTGCTGGCCGAACCCAGTGGCCAGCGCGCCGCCGCCGAATTCGTCATCCACGGTGAATACCTGGTCACCGATGCCGGGCTGCCCGAGGCCAACGGCCAGACCTACGAGCTGCCGGTGGGGGCCTTCTTCGAGATCCGCGACGGCAAGGTGGCGCGGGTGACCAACTACTACAACCTGAACGACTGGATCGCCCAGGTCGGCGCCTGACGTCCGTCAGCGCCAGGGAGCGCTGGGCAGTGCCTGGGGTCGCATGCAGACCACCCTGACTTCCGGAGATCCCATGCCTACCCATCCCAGCGATTCCGTCTGCAGCCTGGCCCCCGTGTTCGCCGTCCAGCCCGATCAGCTCGAGGCCTTCAAGCGCCTGGGCGACGCCATGCTGCAACGCACCCGCGACGAACCCGGCTGCCTCTACTACGGCTTCTGCTACGACGGCACCACGGCGCGCTGCCGCGAAGGCTACCGTGATGCCCAGGCGCTGCTGGCGCACCTGGACAACGTCGGCGATCTGCTGGAGCAAGCCCAGGCCATCGCCACCCTGGAGCGCTTCGAGGTGTTCGGCGCGGCCGATCAGCTGGAGCAGCTGCGCGAGCCACTGGCGGCGCTGAACGCCCGCTTCTTCGTCATGGCCGCAGGCTTCCGCCGCTAGCCTGGGGTGGTTTCTGCTGCGGCGCCAGGCGCGGCAGCAGTACCGCCAGGATGCGCTTGCGGGTCGGCACCACCAGCCGCTCCTGGAACAGTACGCAGAGCACCACCACCGCCAGCAGGAACAGCCAGTACCACTCGATGGAGTTGGTATAGGCCCCAGCTGCGGCGATGCAGACCTCGCGATTGCCGCTCAGGCAGGCCTTGAGATCGCCGCCGATCAGCTGTTCCAGTGTCATGTAGATGCCCGAGAGGGGCACATGCAGGGCGAACATCGACAGCGACGCACCGCCGAGTCGCGGCGACCAGTGGCGGATGCGCTCACTGGCCGGCTCCTGCGCCAGGGCAGCCAGGTACACCAGGATCAGTTGGGAAGGCAGGAACAGGCCGTTGTGGAAGAGGAAATACCAGAACTTCGGTCCATGGGTGAACAGTGCCGTACCCACGGCGAAGCTGAGGATCAGGTAGCTCGCCAGTAGCACCCGCCCCCGCTCGGACGGCATCCGCCCCTGCTCGTGCTGGCGGCGGAAGATCGCATAGAGCAGGATGCCGGCAAGAAACTCCGGCAGGCGCAACAGCGGCACCCGTTGCAACAGGCCGGTAAACGGCATGCCGTAGTTCTGGTGGACGATCACCAGCAGCGGCGGGATCAGGTAGAGCGCCCAGACCAGCAGCAACAGATGCCAGGGGCGTTCGCTGGTCATCAGCCGCGGGGCCAGCTTGGGAAAGGTCAGATAGAAGAAGAACAGCGCCGAAATCGACCACAGGGGCGCATTGAAAGTCAGGTAGTAGGGATTCCAGGCCTGCAGCATGAACAGTTGCAGCACGGCATTGAACGCCAGTTCGCCGTTGGTCATGAAGTGCTGGAACAACTCGGGATTGGTTCGCGCCAGGGGTTCGTTGGTGTCGAAGACCACGAAGCGAATGCTCGCCGTGGCGGCGCCCGGCGGTATGCCCAGGCTGCCGATCCAGGTCACCACGGCCATCGCCAGCAGCAGCGCGAAGATGTGGATCGGATAGAGGTTGGCGAAACGCTTGACCCAGAAGCTGCGCGCCGGCTCGCGCAGGCTGCCGCGCCCGCAATAGACATGGGCCAGCAGGAAGCCGGAGAGCACGAAGAAGGTGCTGGTGGCGAAGAAGCCCATGCTGGTGATCTCGTCCAGCAGGGGAATGGTCTTGCGCTCGGGATAGAAATGGATGGTGTGGTAGATCACCACATAGAAACCCATCAGGAACCTGAGCCACTCCAGACCGATGAAGCGGTGTTTATCTAAAGTCTGCACTAAGGCGTTACTCGTCTGGCCTCGTCCGCGGGACGACGGGTCCGGCCTACCGCACCGGATCGGTCATGTTACCCCTACCTGGCATCCGGGGCTGCTAACCGCGCCCCAGTACGCCGATCACCAACCGATCCAGCGAGCCCCACAGCCACTCGCGCGCCCGCAGCCACCAGGGCCGGCTGCGCCAGAAGTCGAGGGTGATTTCCCGACTTTGGGCGAAATCCTTGACGAAACTGGCCGCTACCGCCTGGCTCAGGCCGCGGTCCACCGCCTCGACGTTGGCCTCCAGGTTGAACCTCAGGTTCCAGTGGTCGAAGTTGCAGGAACCGACGCTCACCCAGTTGTCCACCAGCACCATCTTGGCGTGGATGAAGCGCGGCTGGTATTCGAAGATGCGTACCCCGGCGCGCAGCAGGCTGCGGTAGTAGCGTTGCCCGGCGAAGCGCACCGGCGGGTTGTCGGTGTGCCGTCCGGTGAGCAGCAGGCGGACGTCGGCGCCACGGCGTGCCGCGCGCCTCAGGGCCCAGCGCACCCGCCAGGTCGGCAGGAAATAGGGGGTGGCGAACCAGATGCGCTCGCGACCACCGACCAGGGCGCGGATCAGCGCCTGCAGGATGTCGCGGTGCTGGCGGGCATCGGCATAGGCGACCCGGCCCTGCCCTTC
>CAUQPA010000358.1:0-5104 GCA_963519325.1 uncultured Pseudomonas sp.
GCCGTTGCCTTCGATCATGATGGGCTTGGTCTTGTCGACGGCGCGCACCCCATTGATGCCGTACTGGGCGGCGATCGGCCACTGGGCCATGGAGTCGTGCGGCTCGTTCATGATGTCGTAGGCGTAGAGCGACGGCTGGCTGCTCCAGCGCTGGGCGATGCGGGTCATGATCTCCTGATAGCGATCATAGGGCACCGCGGCGCTACCGATGACCGAACCCCGGTAGAAGGTGTAGTTGTGCAGGTCGAGGATGATGCGCATGCCGTACTTCTGCGCATTGGCGAAGGTCTGGTCGATGAGCGCGGCATAGGTCAGATCCAGGGCCCCGCCCAGGACGGGCTGCAGGCGCTCCCAGATGACCGGGAAGCGGATCAGCTTGATGCCCTTGCCACTCCACTGCTTGAAGTAGGCCTCGACGGGAAAGATGTAATTAGTACCGTTTACGCCCGGTAGCACCTGGCCGGCGAAACCCGCTCCGGACAGGTTCAGGCCCACCAGGTTGACCTGTTCGGCTTTGGCTCCGGAAGCGAGTGCCAAGGCGGTTATGAAGGGTAGAGCTTGAGCTACCCGACGGGAACACTTGAGGAAAGATGCTTTCATCGTCACCAACTGCGCTAGATCGATACGAGAACGCTCTCCTTGAACACTCGCCGACATGAAGTGAGAGAAGGGCCTCGCTGACAGTGTTCAACGAGGCGATGCCTCCAGGCGCATCGATCCATACAAACCATATGCCAACTTTCGAATTAATTCGCCATGGCCACCACTTTGATATTATTTAGCTTATATATAAATCTTTGATTTTATTGAATTTTTATAAAATTACCGTTCGTCAATCCATCGCTTCTTACGTACGTATTGCAGACGGACGACGGTAATAGGAGCACCTTTCGTCAAATTTATCGCCTCGCTATAGGCCAAATAGCCAAAAAGTTCCCGAAGGTGCCAAAAAAAGTAAGTCGCAAAATAACGAGAACTGATTCACATAATTCTTGGTAGAGGAACTGCACAGTAGTTGCGCCGGTCAGGACTAGGTCTTTCGAAGGAGCGCCAGATGACCGCCCTCACCCTCGCGACCTATAACGTCAATGGCATCCGTGCCCGGCTACCCATCCTGCTGCAATGGTTGGCGCAGGAGCACCCGGACATCGTCTGCCTGCAGGAGCTCAAGGCCAAGTCGGCTGATTTTCCCCAGGCCGAGCTGGCGGCGGCAGGCTACGGAGCGCTCTGGGAAGGGCAACCATCCTGGAATGGCGTAGCCATTCTGGCGCGTGATGACGAGCCCCTGGCCATCCACCGCGGCCTGCCCGGCATGGAGGACGACCCCCAGCGTCGCTATCTGGAAGCGGCGGTGAAGGGGGTGGTTGTCGCCAGCCTGTACCTGCCCAACGGCAATCCCTGGCCGGGCCCCAAATTCGACTACAAGCTGGCCTGGTTCGAATGCTTCATCGACCATGCTCGCAGCCTCATGGACAGCGGTCACCCCGTGGTGCTCGCGGGTGACTACAACGTGGTGCCCACCGACCGGGACATCTACGATCCCAAGTCCTGGCGCAAGGACGCCCTGCTGCAACCGGAAAGCCGCGCCGGCTTCCAGCGCCTGCTCGACCAGGGGTGGCTGGACGCCCTGCGTGAGCGTCATCCGGATGAAGCCATCTACACCTACTGGGACTATTTCCGACAGCGTTGGCAACGCAACGCCGGCCTGCGCATCGATCATCTACTGCTGAGTCCGGCGCTCCAGCCCGCTCTGCAGGAGGCGGGCGTACACCGCTGGGTGCGGGACCTGGAAAAGACCAGCGACCATGCACCGACCTGGATTCGCTTCGCCGCCCCGGGCTGAGAGCGCTCAGGTATCGCGCAGCAGGTCGTTGGCGTTGAGCAGCTCGAAGAGAACGTCCGGATGCTGGGCCAAGCCACGCCGTACGGCCGCTGGTATCGACTGATGGAGCTTGCGACACAGGCCAGGCCGCGGCTGGAGCTCGATCAGCATGCCCCGGGCGCTGCGCACCTCGCCGGGTCCGGGCCGGACCTCCAGGCGAAGGCCCAGCTGCTCCTGCAGACGCTGCTGCAGACGTTGCAGATCCGCCGCGCTGGCGATGGCCGCCAGCCGTTCCAGCAGCCGCTGCTCCTCCTGTCGATTGAGAAACAGCGCCCGGGCATCCGCGCGAGGATCGGCCAGGACGGCTTCGCGTTCGCAGGTACAGACGCCAGGGGGACAGGGAGCTCGCAGAGACGCCATGGAGTCGGGTTTCCTCGGTAATGGCGAAGGATGGGACGGCATTTCGAAGACTGAACCGCTAGGGGGTTGGCTGGCGCAGCTCCGCTATACCGCCAGGCTGCCGCGCCCCTGCTAACGGTACCGGAAGGATGGCGGTTCGCCCTACCGCCTATCGTGAGCGGACCCAAGCCTCCAGGCCGCCAAGCCGGGATCTTAACCACACTCAAATAACCAGAGGTGATCAAAACATAGCGAAAGCGTATTTTTAGCTATAAACCAGCCGCGTTAGCATAGGTGCTCTCAAAGCTCGTGACGTTGCCATGCCTACCACCTCGCCCGACCTGCTGATCGTCCCCGCCGATCAGCGCAGTACCCTGACCATCCGTGCCAAGGCGCTGGCCTTTGCCGATCCCCGCTCACGCGAGTTGCTGGAGCAACTGGATGAACTCGCCCCGGTGTCGCGCCCGGTGGTGCTAGCAGGGGAATGGGGTACCGGTCGGGAATTGCTGGCGCGGCGGCTGCACGAACGCAGCGGCCGTACTGGCCTGTTCAGCAGCCTGAATTGCGCGTCGCTCAGCCCACGCCACGGGGCCGCCGAGTTGTTCGGCTACGTCCCGCGTGCCTATGCCGGCACCTCGGGCAGCCGAGTCGGCTGGTTCGGCACGGCCCACGAGGGCAGCCTCTATCTCGACGAAATCGCCGACCTGCCGCTGGAGCTGCAGAAGGAGTTGGTGCAGGTGCTGCAGCAGGGCAGCATCCTGCGCCTGGGCAGCAGTCAACGTACCCCGGTCGAGGTACGCCTGATCGCCGGCTCCAGCGTCGATCTACCGCGCGCGGTCGAAGCCGGCCATTTCGCTGAGCGCCTCTGGCAACTCCTCGCCCCGGGACAGGTACTGGTCCCGCCGTTGCGCGAGCGTCCGGCCGACCTCCTGCCTCTCGCCCGTCATTTCCTGCTGCAGCACGCCGAGCGCCTGGGCCGTGCCCCTCCTCCCCTCACGTCGGCGGATGAAGCGGCGCTGCTCGCCTATCGTTGGCCGGGCAATATCCGCGAACTTGAACAGGTTCTCCATACCGCCCTGCTGACCGCCTCGACGGCAGGCCTCGAGCTTGGCAAGCTGCTGCCATCCTCCCTCGGTACGCGCTGAACTCCGCCGACGAACGGCAGTCCTAGCCGCGTACCCTTGATCGAGTTTGACCATGACCGCTTCGTTCTCCACGTCGATGCCCACTCCGCCATAGCCAGCGGCTGACCTCTTTCCTCAGGAAAGAGGACCGGAAACCCGAGTTGTCGCCAGAGGCGGCAGGCGGTGTTTCGTGCGGGAAAAGCCACGGCTTTTCAGGAATCGACGTTCAGAACGTGCGCCTTCGCTCGAAGGCGTTCAGGCATGGTTTCATGAATATTGTGATCACTGGCCGTTCCGGCCAGGTTTCGCGCGCCTTGCAGCGCGAGCTCGGCAGCACCCATCAATTGACCATTCTCGGGCAGGCGGAACTGGACCTCGCCCAGACCGGGCGGCTGCGCGCCGCCTTCGCGCGGCTGACGCCCGACCTCATCATCAACGCCGCGGCCTATACCGCTGTGGACCAAGCGGAGGAAGACCGCGAGCGCGCTTTTGCCATCAACGCGGAAGCGCCCGGGATACTGGCCGAACTGGCACGCGAGCGGGATATTCCCTTCGTGCACTATTCGTCCGACTACGTCTTCGACGGCAGCGCTGACCGCCCCTATACCGAACGCTGTGATCCCGCCCCCCTGAGCGTCTACGGCCGCTCCAAGCTGGCGGGTGAACAGGCCGTGCTGGCGGCCGGTGGCCGCACCCTGGTCCTGCGTACCTCCTGGGTCTATTCCCACGACGGCCAGTGCTTTTTCAACACCATGCGCCGCCTGCTGGCCGAGCGCGACGAGTTGCATGTGGTGGACGATCAGCGCGGTGCCCCGACCTGGGCCCCGACCATCGCCGCGGCGACCCGCCAACTGGTCGAGCGACTGCTGCAGCGAGGCGACGTCGGCGGCCTCTATCATCTGACCAATGCGGGCCAGACATCCTGGCATGGCTTCGCCGCAGCCATCGCCGAGCGCCTGGAGCGTCGAGGCGAGTTGCGCGCCCGCCTCTATCCCACCACGACCGACAACTACCCCACCCCCGCCACGCGACCGCGCTTTTCCTGTCTCGACTGCGGCAAGGTCGCGGCGGTGCTACCGGTCGCCTTGCCCGACTGGCAGGCAGACTTCGAGCGCTGCTGGGCGCTGTTCGAGCGCAGCGAATGGCTGCATTGACCTCGGCGCCAGCCCTGGCGGAGATCTCCACCAGGGCTGGCGTCGGCTCGCTCAGCGGGTTTCCCGTTCGCCGCCCTGGTAGGTGGATACCGCCACGTCCTCGTTGGGCGCAGGATGCCCTGGCAGATTCGGCAAGGCCTTGGCCTTCTCCAGGTCGATGCCGGCGCCTGCCGCCACGCGCGTGCCGTAGTCCGGATCGCAGTGCCAGAAGTGCCAGACCATCCGCAGCTGGATGTCTTCGGGACAAGCCCGCAGGTCGGCGACGAGGTTGGCGATGAGGTCGTCCCGCTCCCATGCCTCGAAGGAGCGATAACGCGCGCCGGTCTGCTGATAGTCCGCGGCGGTCTTGCGCGACTGGTAACGCCCCAGGTGCCCTTCGATCCACTGCCGGTACTCATGCTGCGGCCGTGGCGCCTCGCTCAGGCCGCCCTGGGAGCTCGGCTCGTAGTTCACATGGGGATTGTTGCCACTGCGGTCCACCTGCAGGGCCATCTGGCCATCGCGCTGGTTGGTGGCATAGGGACAGCGGGGCGCATTGATCGGCAGCTGCAGGTAATTGGCCCCGACCCGGTAACGCTGGGTATCGGAATAGGACAGGGTGCGCC
>CAUQPA010000359.1:0-5082 GCA_963519325.1 uncultured Pseudomonas sp.
GCCCATGGCCGCGATAGATCGTCAATCGCGGCCATGGGCCGCTCCTACCGATAAATCTCCATATATGGACTCGTCTCAATTAAGAGACGTCAGCCCCAGCGCCACCAGTTTCTTGTACAGCGTAGACCGCCCCAGACCCAGGCGCCGGGCGGCTTCGTCCACCTTGCCGCCACAGGCGGCCAGGGTCGCCTGGAACAACTCTCGATCAAAGCGCTGGCGGGCTTCGGCATAGGTTTCGCCGGTAGCGCTCGCCATGGGCTGCCTGGCTGGCGGTTCGGCGGAAACGCCCAGGGCCTCCGCCAGCGCCGCCGCATCCAACTGGCTGTCGTCACCTAGCAACACCGCGCGCTCCAGCACGTTGCGCAATTCGCGCACGTTGCCGGGCCAGGGTTGGCGCTGCAGCAGGGCCAGGCCGTCGGCGGTGAGTTCGGGAGCGGGCTGCCCGGCCACGGTGGGCAGGCCATCGAGGATGGCTTCGGCCAGTACTCCCAGGTCGTCCAGGCGCTCCCGTAGTGGCTGGATGCGGATCGGCAGCACGTTGAGTCGATAGTAGAGGTCGGCGCGGAAGCGCCCCTCGGCTACCGCGGTCTCCAGGTCGCGGGAGGTGGCGGCGATCATGCGCACATCGCAGGCCAGTACCTCGTTGGAGCCCAGCGGCTCGTATTCCTTCTCCTGCAGCACCCGCAGCAGCTTGGCCTGCAAGGCCAGGGGCATGTCGCCGATCTCGTCGAGAAAGAGGGTGCCGCCCTGGGCGATCTGCAGCTTGCCCGGCCGCGCCCGGCGCTCGGCGCCGGTGAAGGCGCCCGGCGCGGTACCGAAGAATTCCGCTTCCAGCAGGCTTTCCGGAATGGCGGCGGCGTTGATGCTGACGAAGGGCCGCCCAGCGCGTGGCGAGGCGCCGTGGATGGCATGGGCCAGCAACTCCTTGCCGGTGCCGGTCTCGCCCAGCAGCAGCACGGCCGCCGCACTGGCGGCGGCGCGGCGAGCGCGACGCTTGACCTCCAGGCTGGCCGGACCGCTGCCGACGAAATGGCCGAAGCCATATTTGGCGGTACGCGCGTGCTGCAGCGAGCGCCGGGTGGTGGCCAGCTCCTCCTGGATGCGCAGGTAGCGGGTCACCAGGGGCGCCAACTGCTGCAACTGGTCGAACAGGGCGAAGCCGATGGCGCCGATTAGTTCGCCCTCGTCGGTATGGATCGGCAGGCGCATCACCACCAGGGGGCCGCTACGGGTCTCCAGCATGTCCAGCAGGATCGGCTGGCCATTGCGCGCCACCTCGCGCAGCAGGCTGTGGGGGATGATCTGCTCCACCGGCTGGCCGATAGCAGCGGCGGCATCCGGCAGGCCGAAGTGCTGGGCGTATCTCTGGTTGATCCAGACGATGCGCGCCTCGCGGTCGACGATCACCGTGCCGTTGCTGGTCTGCTCGATGATCTCGAACAGCGAGCGGATCGCCCGCTGGCGAATGCCGGCGTAGTCGTCCAGGCCCGGCAGGCCGGGTGGTGTGGCGCTCATGGCTTCAGCGCATGGCGCAGCTGGTGCAGGCGCCGCTGGACGATGCGCTCTCGCCGCGCCGCGTCCCAGTCATAGAAGCCATGGCCACTGCGCAGTCCGGTACGGCCGGCGGCCACCTGGTCTTCCAGCAGTTGCAGCGGGGCTTCGTCCCGCGCCAGGGTTGGCCAGAGGTGGCTGGCGATGTCGCGAAAGGTATCTAGCCCGCCCATGTCTGCCGCTTCCAGCGGACCGACCATGGCATAGCGGCGCCCCAGGGAGGCGCGCATCACCCGGTCCACCGTCTCGGCATCCGCCGCGCCACTCTGCACGATGTGCAGGGCCTCGCGCAGCAGGGCGAATTGCAGTCGATTGCCGACGAAACCGGGAATGGCGCGCTGCAACACCACGGCTTCCAGGTCAGCGGCCTCCAGCAGTTGGCGCACGCACTCCAGATGGGCGGGCAGGGTGGCACTGCCGGGGACCAGCTCCACCAAGGGAATGAAGTGCGGCGGATTCCAGAAGTGCGCGATCAGCAACCGCTCGGGATGGCGCAGGTGCGCGGCCAACTCGTCCGGTGGCAGGCCGCTGGTGTTGCTGGCGATCAGGGCGTCGGGCCGCAGCACGGCTTCGAGCTGGGCATAGAGGCTGTGCTTGAGTTCCAGGCGTTCGGGCACGGCTTCGAACAGCAGGTCGCAGTCGGCGAGGTCGGTAAGCTCAGTGGTGGTAGTCAGGCGGTCGATGACGGCTTCGGTGTCCACCGCGATCCCCGCCTCGACCAGTTCGGCGAGCAGGGTACGAGCCGTGGCCGGTACCTCGGCGAGGCGGGCGGGGTCGACGTCCTGCAAGCGCACGGCATGGCCGTGGCGCGCGAGATGGACGGCGATGCCGATGCCCATGAGACCGGAACCCAGGACGGCGAGGCGTGGCGTGGTCATGATCTTTTCCTTGTGAGACGGCCGCGGCAACCGTCTCACACTTGACCGCCCCCGGCCAAGGCACAGGGCGTGGCGGTGCACCATGGTCGGGCTCCGGCGGTTGGGTAACGGCTGAACGAAAGGCTCTGCAGCGCCCTTCGACGGGCCCTGGCACGGGCACTGCTTCATGACAATAACGCCCATCCCGAGGAGTCCGTCATGAGCAATGCCGCCGGCAACGACTATCCCCTGAGCGAAGTCCCGCCCCATGCCCGCAAGGGCCTGGCCTCCCTGGCCATGGTGCTGCTGGGGTTCACCTTCTTCACCGCTACCATGTTCGCCGGCGGCAAGCTGGGCGTGGCCTTCGGCTTCGCCGACCTGCTGCTGGTCATCGCCATCGGCAACCTGCTGCTGGGTCTCTATGCCGCCGCCCTCGGCCATATCGCCTGTCGCAGCGGCCTCAACTCGGTGCTCATGGGGCGTTTCGCCTTCGGCGAGCGCGGTAGCAAGCTCTGCGACCTCATCCTCGGCTTCACCCAGATCGGCTGGTACGCCTGGGGTACCGCCACCGCGGCGGTGGTGCTGGGCAAGTACTTTGGCCTGGAAGAGGGCGCGGTGCTGGCGCTGATGGCGGTGTTTGGCCTGGGCTTCTGCGCCACCGCCTATGTCGGCTATCGCGGCCTGGAGATCTTTTCCTGGATCGCCGTGCCGGCCATGGCCGTGCTGCTGGTGCTATCCATGAGCGTGACGACCAGCAAGGCCGGCGGCCTGGACGGCCTGCTGGCGATCCAACCCAGCGCCAGCCTGGACCTGTCCACCGCCATCACCCTGGTGTTCGGCACCTTCGTCAGTGGCGCCACCCAGGCCACCAACTGGACGCGCTTCGCCCGCTCCACCCGGGTGGCCGTGCTCGCCAGCCTGATCGGCTTCTTCATCGGCAACGGCCTGATGGTGCTGATCGGTGCCTATGGCGCCATCGTCTACCAGCAACCCGACGTGGTGGAGGTGCTGATGCTGCAGGGCTTCGCCACCGCCGCCCTGGCCATGCTACTGCTCAACATCTGGAGCACCCAGGACAACACCATCTACAACTTCGCCGTGGCCGGCTGCAACCTGGTGCGCACCGACCGGCGCAAGACGGTGACCCTGGCTGGCGCCCTGATCGGCACCGCCCTGGCGCTGCTGGGCATGTACGACCTGCTGGTGCCCTATCTGGTGCTGCTCGGCACCGTGATCCCGCCCATCGGCGGGGTGATCGTCGCCGACTACTGGTTGCGCCATCGCGGCCGCTATCCGCTGCTCGCCGAGGCCCGGCTGCCACGCTACAACTGGCCGGGGCTGGCCGCCTACGGCCTGGGCACCATCGCCGCCTTCGGCTCGCCCTGGGTGGCACCGCTGGTGGGTATCGGAGTGGCGGCGCTGGCCTATGGCGTGTTCAATGGGCTGACTCGGGGGCGCGCTACCGCCCCTGCCTCGCTCTAGGGAGATCGACCATGCGCATCCTCAACGCCCGCCTGCGTGACCGCGAAGGCCTGTACGACATTCGTCTCGACGGCGGGCGCATCGCCGCCATCGCCGAACAGCTGATGCCGCCGGCGGTAGGCCCCGACGACATCGACGCCGCCGGCAACCTGGTGGTGCCGCCTTTCGTCGAGCCGCACATCCACCTCGACGCCACCCTCACCGCCGGCGAGCCACGCTGGAACATGAGCGGCACCCTGTTCGAAGGCATCGAATGCTGGGGCGAGCGCAAGGCCACCATCACCCAGGAAGACACCAAGACCCGCGCCAAGCGCACCATCCGTGCCCTGGCCGCCCATGGCATCCAGCACGTGCGCACCCACGTGGACGTCACCGATCCCTCGCTGGCCGCGCTCAAGGCCATGCTGGAGGTGCGCGAGGAGACCGGCCACCTGATCGACCTGCAGATCGTCGCCTTTCCCCAGGAGGGCATCGAGTCCTTCAAGAACGGGCGCGAGCTGATGGAGGAATCCATCCGCCTGGGCGCCGACGTGGTCGGCGGCATCCCGCACTTCGAGTACACCCGCGACCAGGGCGTGAGTTCGGTGAAATTCCTCATGGACCTGGCCGAGCGCACCGGCTGCCTGGTGGACGTCCATTGCGACGAGACCGACGATCCCCATTCGCGCTTCCTGGAGGTACTCGCCGAGGAGGCGCGCAGCCGCGGCATGGGCTCGCGGGTCACCGCCAGCCATACCACCGCCATGGGCTCCTACGACAACGCCTACTGCGCCAAGCTGTTCCGCCTGCTGACCCACGCCGGCATCAACTTCATCTCCTGCCCGACCGAGAGCATCCACCTGCAGGGCCGCTTCGACACCTTTCCCAAGCGCCGCGGCGTTACCCGGGTCAACGAGCTGCTGGAGGCCGGCCTCAACGTCTGCTTCGCCCAGGATTCCATCGTCGATCCCTGGTATCCGCTGGGCAACGGCAACATCCTGCGGGTGCTGGAAGCGGGTCTGCACATCTGCCACATGCTCGGCTATCGCAACCTGCAATCGGCGCTGGACCTGGTCACCGTCAACAGCGCCAAGGCGCTGTCCCTGGGCGACCGCTATGGCCTGGAGGAGGGGCGGCCGGCCAACCTGCTGGTGCTGTCCGCCGACAGCGACTACGAGATGGTCCGCAGCCAGGGCTTGCCGCTGTATTCCAT
>CAUQPA010000360.1:0-5078 GCA_963519325.1 uncultured Pseudomonas sp.
TGCGCGGTACCCTGTCCAACATGGCGCCTGAATACGGTGCGACCGTGGTGTTCTTTCCTTTCGACGCCGTGACCATGGAATACCTGGAACTCACCGGCCGCACCCCAGAGCTGCGCGAGAAGGTCGCCAGCTATCTGGAAGCCCAGACCCTGTGGCGGCACGACGAGGATCCCGAACCGGTCTTCACCGACGTCATCCACCTGGACCTCGCCGGTATCGAGCCCAGCGTGGCGGGTCCGCACCAACCGCACCAGTGGCATCCGTTGGCCGAAGCCGCCAGCTCGTTTCGCGCGGAGGTCCGGGCTGAACCGGATGCGACGCTGATCGCTCGTTCTTCGCCAGCCAACCCGGACTACTTCGAGCCGAGTTTCGGCCAGCCGCTGGCCCATGGCGCCATCTCCATCGCCGCCATCACCAGTTGCACCAACACCGCTAATCCGAGCCAGATGATCCAGGCGGGCCTGCTGGCGCGTAGGGCGCGGGCGCGTGGCCTGACGCGCAAGCCCTGGGTGAAGACCTCCCTATCGCCTGGCTCCCGGGTAGTCGCCGACTACCTGCAGGACGCCGACCTGCTGAGCGACTTCGCCGCCCTCGGTTTCGAGCTGGCAGGTTTCGGCTGCATGACCTGCATCGGCAACTCGGGCAAGTTCGAACCTCATGTGGAAGCCTTCGCCGATCAAGGCCTCAAGACGGTGGTGGTACTGTCGGGTAACCGCAATTTCGAAGGACGCGTCAATCCCAAGGCGCAATACGGCTATCTGGTTTCACCGGCGCTGGTGGTCGCCTACGCCCTGGCCGGCAGCATCGACGTCGATCTGGAACGCGCGGTGCTGGGCCTGGACCGCGAGGGCCAACCGGTGTACCTGCGCGATCTGCTGCCGGACGACGCCGAGGTCCAGGCTTTGGTGCGCGACACGGTGCGTCCGGAACTGTTCCGCCAGCGCAACGCCACCTTGTGGGACGGTACCCACCACTGGCAGGCGCTTTCGGCCGAGGGCAGCGTGCGCTTCCCCTGGTCGACCGACTCGACCTACCTGCGCCGCCCGATCTATCTGCAGGACATCACTCCGGAGCCGCCCGCCTCGCTGGCCGTCCGGGACGCTCGGGCGCTGATGGTGCTGGGCGACAACATCACCACCGACCACATCTCGCCCGCCAGCGCCATTCCCCTGGATAGTCCGGCCGGCCGCTGGCTGGTGGCCCATGGCGAAGCGCCGGAAGATCTCAATCAGTATTCGACCCGGCGCAGCAATCACGAGGTGATGATGCGCGGCGCCTTCGTCAACCGCGCGGTGAAGAATCGCCTGCTGCCGGCGCATCCTGGCCACGGCGGCTGGGCGCGGGCGGCCGATGGTGAGGCACTACCGGTATACGATGCCGCCCTCAGCTGGGTTCGCCAGGGTACGCCCCTGGTGGTGTTCGCCGGTATCAACTACGGCGCCGGCTCAAGCCGTGACTGGGCTGCGAAGGCTCAGGCGACCCTCGGCGTGCGGCTGGTGGTGGCGCAAAGCTTCGAGCGCATCCACCGCAGCAACCTGATCGGGATGGGCATCTTCCCGGTACGTTTCCCGGCGGGACAAGGCGCCGACACCCTGGCCCTGACCGGCGATGAACGCCTGGACTTCTTTGGCTTGGACGAGCTGCGTGTCGGACTGAATCCTATCACCCTGCAGATCACCCGCTCGGATGGTCGCCAGGCCAGCGTCGCGCTGGAGCTGCCGCTGGATTCCAGCCAGGAGATCCTCTACCTGCGCCAGGGCGGCATCCTGCCCTATGTGATCCGCAAGACCTTGGGTGATAGCGACGCCTAGACGCCGCGCCCAGGTGTAAGGGCGGACCCCAGGGGTCCGCCTGCCCACCCTGTCACATCCTCTTCATTGCCCACGCGTAGTGCTCTGGAGCGAGCGTCTGCCAGCATTGCCGGACGTCCCGACTTGATCTAGATTGTATTTTGATTTATTGAAGAACAATAAATGCTGCCCAGATGGCTCCTCTTGAGTGGAGCCCGACAATAACAACACCGCAGTCAAGGAGCTCGACCATGGCGTCAGCTATCTTCCGTCGTATGCCCCCGCTCTATGTCCAAGTCCTTATCGGGGTCGTCCTGGGCGCCCTGTTCGCCCTGGTCGACGCCCAGGCCGCCGTCCAGCTCAAGGTTCTGGGCGATGCCTTCATCAAGCTAATCAAGATGCTGGTGGCACCGGTAGTCTTCGCCACCGTCGTGGTCGGCATTGCCCGGATGGGCGACGTCAAGGCGGTCGGTCGGGTGGGCGCCAAGGCGCTGCTCTACTTCGAGGTGGTCACCACCCTGGCCCTGCTGATCGGCATCCTGGTGGCCCATCTGATGCAGCCGGGTGCCGGCATGCACGTCGATCCCCGCTCGCTGGACCTGAACGCGGTCGCCGGCTATGCCAAGGTGGCCGCCGAACAGTCGCTGAAGGACTTTTTCCTGCACATCATCCCCGAGACGCTGGTCGGCGCCTTCGTGCACGGCGAGATCCTGCCGGTGGTGTTTCTGGCTGTGCTGTTCGGCATGGCGCTGGCCCAAGGCGGCGACAGGGTGCGCGGACTGGTGGACGTGATCGATCAGTGCCTGACCACCCTGTTCTCGATCATCGGCTATCTGATGAAGTTCGCGCCCCTGGGAGCCTTCGGCGCGATCGCCTTCACCGTGGGCAAGTACGGTATCGGCAGCCTCGCCTCGCTCGGTTACCTGATGCTTACCTTCTATGTAACCTGCATCCTGTTCATCGGCCTGGTGCTGGGCGGCATCCTGCAGGCATGCGGCATCAACCTGTTCAAGTTCCTGGCCTACCTGAAGACCGAATTGCTGATCACCTTGGGTACCGCCAGCGCCGAACCGGCCCTGCCTGGTCTTCTGCAGAAACTGGAAAAGGCTGGCTGCAAGAAAGAGGTGGTCGGCCTGGTGATCCCCACTGGTTACGCTTTCAATCTGGACGGCGTCTGCATCTACCTCACCATGTCGGTGCTGTTCATCGCCCAGGCGACCGATACTCCGCTGACCCTGATGCAGCAGCTCACCATCCTCGGGATCGGCCTGTTCACCTCCAAGGGCATGAGCGGCGTTCCGGGCGGTGGCTTCGTCGCGCTCGCTGCTACCTTGAGCGCGGTGCAGGTGCTACCCCTTAGCGCCATCGCCCTGCTGGTGGGTATCGATCGCTTCATGGGCGAGGCGCGGGCTTTGACGTCCATCATCGGCAATGCCGTCGCCGGCGTGGTGATCGCCAAATGGGAGGGCTCGCTGGACCTGGAACGGATGCACGCCGCGTTGGAGCGGCGGCCCGAATCTGAACTGAAGGCGGACGCTACTCCATCCACGAGCGCCCCCCTGTCAGCGCCGACAACCTCGCGATTGGACCCGGACGCCTTGCCGCGTAGCTGAGCGAACAGCCGTCTGCCCCCTCAGGCGGGAAGTACGTCCAGCCAGAACAGGCTGGCGTACGCCGCCAGCTGGTGTTGGCCGTGGTAGGCCAGCCGACCTTCCTCATCGATGCGAAAGACAGCCAAGTTGGCCGGCTGATAACGCGCGACCGCTGGCACCCAGGCGGGTAGTTGATTGCCGACGATAAGCCAGCGACCCGAAGCGTCAATCGCCAGGCAACGTGGCTCTATTCCGCCGCTGTCCAATTGCTGGACTAGACGCGGCGCGCCAGTGAGCTGATCGAGCGCGAAGACGGCAATGGTATTTTCACCGGCACTGAGCTCGGGGCGACCACCTCGCAGTTCAATGATGTCTGAGCGATTGCTGACGTAAAGATGGCGGCCATTGGGATGGCAGACCAGACAGCCTCCTTTCTGCCGGTCCAGCCGCCCGTGCTCTGCCTCTCGCAAAGTGGATACTTGGTCGACGGCCGGAAAGACCGGTTCGCCTCGCTCATCGAGGCGGTGGTGACGCAGCGCATTGCCTCGCTCCATGGCCATGTAGAGCCAAGGCCTCATGGGATGGAAGGCCAGGTGACGGGGGCCAAGCTGAGGCTCACAGAGGTGACAGCCAGTTTCTACCAGCGCCC
Source organism: uncultured Pseudomonas sp. (assembly GCA_963519325.1). Lineage (GTDB taxonomy): Bacteria > Pseudomonadota > Gammaproteobacteria > Pseudomonadales > Pseudomonadaceae > Chryseomonas. The sequence goes on from CAUQPA010000360.1 coordinate 4,032, forward strand.
CCGCCCGGTACCGGTAGAGATGAACACTGCCCCGCTCTTCTTCCCGTCCTGCCGTGGCCGCATTGCCACGACTCAAGGCGATCACATACCGGCCGTTGGGAGCTGGAAGGACCTGATGGGTGAATATGCCGGCGGGCAAGGCAGCCACCGGCTCGTTGCGTGGACAGCCCAGGGTATCCAATGCCACCGGGGCGATGCTGCCGGACCGGTTGAAGGCGATCAGCAAGACAGCGCCCTGGGTATCCAAGGCTACGTGGATCGGCCGTTCCGGCAACGTCAGTGGCTCGCAGACGATGCGTGGCGCTGCCGGTAAGGTATCCAGGCTGAGCGTGTGTAACTGGTGGAGGTGCCCCGGGGCGCCAGTTACGCCCGCGCCAGCATCACTCACAGCCACATAGATCAGCCGTCGCTGCGGATCGAAGGTGGCGTACTGGATCTTGGCGGGCAGCGCCCTTTCGCTGATCCATTCCAGCTCGCCCGTGTCCGGCTGGAAGCGATAGCAGCCCAGAACCGCTCCGGAACCCGTGAATACCCAAGAAGCCCCTAAGTCGGATGCCTGCGAGAGGAGCCCGCTCACCAACTGGCTCCGAAGACGGTACTCAGTTCGGCCACGGCAGCGTCATCCAGAGGCGCGGGGCGAGGCGTGGTCTGCAGCCACAAACGTGCCGTCTCCTCCAATTCTTCGAGGGCATAGCTGGCCCGGCTCACCGAGCTTTCCCAGAGGACCGGGCCCAGTCGCTCCAGCATCACGCCGCGGACCTCCGCCGCCAACTGGGCGACCTCGTCGGCCACCTCGGAGGCACCGGGCCGGCGATAGCGAATCAACGGGATGCGCCCGACCTTCATGACCTGGTAGGGCGTGATAGGCGGCAGGATGGCATCGCTGCGCCAGCACCCCAGCAACGTGAGCGCGACGAGGGCGGTGGAATGAGTATGGACTACCGCATTCGCGCTAGTGGCCTGCTCATAGATCCGCCGATGCAGCGTCAAGGTCTTCGAAGGTTTGTCCCCCGATAGCCATTCGCCCCTGCTGCTGACCTTGGCAAT
>CAUQPA010000361.1:0-5078 GCA_963519325.1 uncultured Pseudomonas sp.
GTCGAGAGACATCTGACTGGCCGCCCAGCCCAAGGTGCGGCGACTGGCGCGGCCGCCGTCCGGGCGGGCCGGCGTAACAGCTCTGGGCCGGTCCCCTGGCGTCCAGGCAACTCGTCGGCGAGCCTGAATGGCGTAGGGCAGAGGAGGACGTCCTGGGGGGCCGGCTCAGCGCCAGCCCAGCGTCAGTCCCCAGACCACGCCGTAGCGCGCGGCCTTGGCCAGGGTCACCACCAGCAGAAAGCGCCACAGCGGCTCACGCATCACCCCGGCTACCAGGGTAAGCGGATCGCCGATGATCGGCGTCCAGCTGAGCAGCAGCGACCACCAGCTATAACGCTGGTAGGCCGCCTGGATGCGCGTCAGGCGCTGCGCCGATAGCGGGAACCAGCGGCGCTCGTGGAAGCGCTCCAGCTGGGTACCGAGCCACCAGTTCAGGGTCGAGCCGGCGACGTTGCCCAGGGTAGCGGCCAGCAGCAGAAATACTGTTTCGTAGCGCGCGGTAAGCAGCAGCCCGGCCAGCGCGGCTTCCGATTGCAGGGGGAGCAGGGTAGCGGCGCCGAAGGCCAGGGCGCTCAGGCCCAGGTAGACGCTCAGGGCTTCCAGGACGGGATCTCCATGATGGGAAGGCTCAGGCCTGTCGAGCCGTGATCAGGCGTTCCGCCAGGGTAGTGCAGGAATGCCGCGGGCGCGAAGAGGGACGTGGATCCGGGCCGCCGGGAAAGGGCGAGCACGGTGCCGAGGAAAGCGTTCCGGTGCTCTGGAGCGCTTCCTGCAGCCTGATCGTCTACAGCCTGGCGGCTCAGCCGGTCAAAGCACGAATTCGGCGACGACCTGGTGCAGGCCCACGGCGAGCCGCGAGACCTCGTTGCTGGCCGTGGCCGTCTGGTGGCTGCCGGCCGCCGTCTGGTGCGAGAGATCCCTGATGCTGGTCAGGTTGCGATCGATTTCCCGGGCGACCTGGGCCTGCTCTTCCGCAGCGGTGGCAATCAGCGCATTACGCTCATTGATAGCGGCCATGGCTTCGGCGATCTGCGTCAGGGCGCCACTGGCATTCTGCGCCACCTGTATCGACTGGCCGGCCATCTGGCGGCTGTTCTGGATGGCTTGGGTCGCCTGCACCGAGTCGTTCTGCATCGCACTGATCATCTGTTCGATTTCACGCGTGGATTGCTGGGTGCGATGGGCCAGTGCCCGTACCTCATCGGCGACCACGGCGAAACCGCGGCCCTGTTCGCCGGCCCGTGCGGCCTCGATGGCAGCATTGAGGGCGAGGAGGTTGGTCTGTTCGGCGATGGAGCGGATCACCTCGACCACGGAGCTGACTTCCTGGGCGCGGGACGACAAGGCCTGCACCTGCTCGCTGGTATCGCCCACGTTCTGGCTCAGGTCGCGGATAGCGGCCAGGGTGGAGCTGACGTGATCCAGCCCGACATGGGTAAGCCCCTGGGTACGTTGTGAAGCTTCGGCGGTCTGCTCGGCATTGCGCGCCACCTCGTCGACCGCGGCGCTCATCTCGGTGACGGCCGTCGCCGCCTGATTGACTTCGTCGTTCTGGCGCACCAAGCCGCGATTCCCCTCATCGATCACCGCCGTCATCTCCTCGGCCGCGGTAGCCAGTTGGGTCGAGCTTTCGGAGAGATGGGTGATGGTGGCTTTCAGATTGCCCTGCATTTGCACCAGCGCAGTCAGCAGGCCAGCAGCCTCGTCCTGGCCCGCGACGGTGATGCGTTCGGAAAGGTCCTTGGCGGCGATGCGCTGGGCGATGCGCAAGGCTTCGCCGATCGGTCCGGTGATGCTACGGATAAGTAGGAACGCCAGGATGCAGGTGGCCAGCAACGTGGCCGCTATCAGCCCGATGACCAGTTTCAAGCCCATCGAATAGATGGCCTCAGCCTCGATACCGGCCTGTTCGGCGCCTTTGTCGTTGAATTCGATCAGTGCCTGCAACTGCTGTTGCATACTGTCGGTGACCGGGCGGATATTACCGTTGATCAGCGCGAGGGCGGTGGCACTATCGCCGCTACGGAACAGAGTTTCGAATTGATCCAGCAGCTGTTGATAGTTGTCTGATGTCCTACGGACCTGCTCATACAGCCCCCGCTCTTCGTCGCTGGAGACCAGCGGAGCGTACTGCGTAACGGCATCGAGCAAGGCCTTGCGGTACCTGGGAAAGTCGTCCAAGACCTTCTGGCGCAGCGGCGCCTCGCTGGTAGTCGTGCCTCTCAGGCTTTCCAGCCGTAGCCGGAGCATGCTGGAGCTGATCAACCCGGCCTGACGCACGCTGTCCATCCAGTCATTTTCCACGACCTGCTCGGACTCTCTGAGCTTGCCCATTTGGCTGACGGCGGCGATGCCTAGTGCGAATACGATTGCGACGATAATTGAGAAAATGAAGAAAGCCCGGGGTGCCAATCCAATTCGGCGAAGAAGCATGGTGAGTATCCTTTCTTTGTAGTGGGTGTCCTCAAGGTATTGGCGATTGGCGCAGATTCTGAAATACATTTTCTCGGTAGAAGGAATAGTTTTTTATATGGATCTATTAGTCCGCTTATTCGTGTGACTTTTTATTTCTGTATTGGTAATACTGAGGCCCGCTATTTGTCTCGACTGACGGCGCCTTATAAGCGATGGGCAGTAAGAATCTCCGGGATTCGCCGGCTGGGCTGCCCCCACGTACTACCATTGAGTGCCGGGTGAGCGGAGATCAGTATTGTCGTCCACGTTGGCCTGAACAGCGCCTTATGCCGTCTATCGCTAAAACATCAGACGGATGGCGGCACCCGCGTCAACCCAACTTGGCGATCCATGCCTCCACCGAGTCGCCGCTGCTGATATCGGGCTGTACCAGGCCATCGATCATGAAGGTGGGCGAGACGTGGATGCCGTTCTGCCGGGCGTACTTGCAGTGCCATTTGATGGCCTGTTGCAGGTCGGGCTGGGCGAAGGCCTCGGCCAGGGCCAGGCCGCTGTAGCCTTCCAGGCGGGCGATGAGGTCGTTGGGCGTGGCGTCACGGTTGGGGCCGGTGGCGTGGTCCTGGAATTCGAACTCCTCGCGGCGACCGCCGCCAGCACCGCCTTGGCGCTGTCCTTGCCGCCTTCCAGGGTCGCTGCGGCCAGCACGCAGCGCACCACCACGCCGGAGAACAGGTGCCAGGGCTGGGATTGCAGGTGGATCTTCAGGGTGATGCGGTCAGGGCCGGCCTGGGCCAGCAGGTCGTCGAGCTTGTTGAAGGCCTTGACCGAGAAGGGGCAGGTGGGCTCGAGAAAGACTTCGAAAGTACGGGGGCCGTGGCCCCAGCTCAGGGTGTCTGCGTACATCGGGATCTCCGGTGGTAATGGGCGAAACGACCGGGATCAGACCACACGCCGTCCCTGGCGTTTTCCCGGTGCGCGAGGCATCAAGGAATCAGGCGCCGCCGCCGCATGTCTTCCAGGTGCGCCCGCAGGACCTCGTCCGACCTCAGGATCATCCGTTGGAAGCCGGCCTGCCGTGCCTTGGTCACGTCGAAGATGGCGTCCTTCTCGACATGGAAGATGAAGTCACCGAAGGCGCCCGGAGCGATCCGCTGGGGATCGGCTTCGGCCAGGTTCTCGCGCTTGGCCAGGGCCTGCCAGACCGGCTTGAGCGCGGTCAGCCGCTGATCCAGGGAAATCGGCTGGGGCTCGCCCACCTCCAGGCCGAACCAGTCGGCCAGCTTGGGCCAGACGTGGCTCCAGCGGAAGACGTCGCCATTGGTAAGGTTGAAGGCGCCGTCGCGCTCCTCTTCGGCGGCCCAGACCGCGGCCTCACCCAGCAGCGGCGCGGCGGTGACATTGACCAGGGCACCGCGATAGGCCTGCTCCGGGCCGGGGAACTGCATGGCGGTGCCGGTCTCCCGGCAGAGAGCACCATAGAGGCCGATGAGATTGCCCAGGTTCATCGCCGAACCCAGGGAATGGCCGATGACGATGTCGGGCCGCAGGGCGGTCCAGCGAATGCCATCCGCCTCCAAACTGCGGACGAAATCCTCGTGGCGGAAATAGAGGTTGGGCGGGAAGTGGCGACTATCGTCTTCCCGGGCGGGCGTCTTGTAAACGCCGAGATGAGCACCGTAGATCTTGCCGCCCTGGACGAAGCTGATGCGCTCCAGGGGCGCACCGGCACTGCGTATCGCGGCCACCAGGTTTTCCAGCATGGCGGCGTTTTCGTCGGCCTCCCCGCCCGGGTCCGGAGTGGGCTTGAGGGCACTGTAGAAGAGATGGGTCACCCCGGCGAACTCGTCCTTGGCGGCTGCGAGGCTTGCGGTGTCCAGCAGGTCGGCGGTTACATGGGGGAAGCGACTCGGCGCGGCCTGCGAACGGCCCACGGTAGCGATGGACCAGCCGCTCTGGGCGAAGGCGTCCAGCACGGCCTGGCCGATGATGCCGCTGGCGCCAGCGATGAGGAGTTGTCTGGCAGTCATGGAATCTCCTGGGGAATTCTGTTGATGGCGATGAAGGGGAGACCCCGGCCACCCTCGATTTGTCCCCTGTTCGGGCTGGACGGTCGACGGGGCAGGGCTGCGCCGGCGTCCCGTCGCGGCGCGCTTTCAAGGTCGTCCGGCGCGGACTACCTTGGACCTTTACCCATCGCGCGAGGCGGTCCTTCATGGCGACATCTCCGGCGGCTTTTCCGGCCTTACCAGCACTGCTCGCGGAGGTGCTGGCTGCCTTCGAGCTGCCTCGTGCGGCGGCTGGGCAACTGCGCGTCGTGAATGCCGACAGCCTGGCCTCCTGCTTTCCTGTCAGCGATCTGGCCACGGCCTCCATGGGCGCGGCCGGCCTGGCGGTGGCGGACCTGTTGGGTACGACCGGACCGGCCGCGGAGGTGCGGGTGGATCGTCATCTGGCCGCGGCCTGGTTCAGTCGTTCGCTCAAGCCCCAAGGCTGGGCCCTGCCGGATGCCTGGGACCCGGTCGCCGGCGACTATCGCACCCGCGACGGCTGGCTTCGCCTGCACACCAATGCGGCTCACCATCGGGCGGCGGCGCTTGGCGTCCTGTGCTGTGCCGGGACGCGCGGCGCGGTGGCCGAGGCGGTCGCCAGCTGGTCGGCCACCG
>CAUQPA010000362.1:0-5049 GCA_963519325.1 uncultured Pseudomonas sp.
TCAGCAAGCCACCGCCGCCGGCGATGGCATCGATGTAACCCGCGAGGAAGGCGACCCCGGCGAGCAGCGTCAGGGTCATGGGATCCAGGGTGAATTCGAACATGCAGAGGAGCGCCAGGTGGGACGGGGGCGCCATCATGCATCAGACGCGCGGCCGTCACCACCGGTCGGCGAGCTCCGTCAGTCGATGGCGGGGAAGGGCAGGCCGACGTAGTTCTCCGCCAAGGTGGTGCGACCCGCTCTGGAATCGAGCAGGGCCTGCAGTTCGGCATCCTGGACCCGCTGGGTGAAGGGATCGGTATCCGGAAACCGGTGCAGGGCGGTGGTCATCCACCAGGAAAAGCGCACCGCGGCCCAGATCCGCTTCAGGCACAGCGCCGAATAGCGTTCCAGGCAGCTGGGGTCGCCAGTGCGGTAGGCGCGCTCCAGCAGCAGATGCAGGTTGCGCACGTCCCCGAGCGCCAGATTCAAGCCCTTGGCCCCGGTGGGCGGCACGATATGGGCGGCATCGCCGACCAGGAACAGGCGGCCGTACTGCATGGGCTCGACCACGTAGCTGCGCAGCGGAGCGATGCTCTTTTCCAGGGACGGACCAGTCACCAGGCGGGCGGCCGTCTCCGCCGGCAAACGGGCCTTGAGTTCGTCCCAGAAGCGCTCGTCCGACCAATTCTCCACTGCGTCACCCGCTTCCACCTGCAGGTAGTAGCGACTGCGGGTCGCGGATCTCATGCTGCAGAGTGCGAAACCGCGGGGATGGTTGACATAGATGAGCTCGTCGCTGGCAGGGGGTGTATCGCTCAGCAGTCCCAACCAGCCGAAGGGGTAGACCCGCTCGTATTCGGTGAGCACCCCTTCCGGGATGGTGCGGCGGGAGACGCCGTGGAAGCCGTCGCAGCCGGCGATGTAGTCGCAGTCGATCCGCACCGGCTCGCCGGCGACCTGGCAGGTGACGTAGGGACGCTCACCCTTGACCTCGTGGGGCTGGACCTCGCTGGCGAGATAGAGCGTGGTGGCGCCGCTGGCCTTGCGAGCGGCCATGAGGTCGCGGGTCACCTCGGTCTGGCCGTAGACGGTGACACAGCGTCCGCCGAGCAGGTCATTGAGGTCGAGGCGCTCGCGTTGGCCGTGGAGGGCGAATTCCACGCCCTCGTGGACCTGGCCTTCGCGCTCCAGGCGCTCGCTGGCACCGGCCTGGCGCAGCAGGTCGACGGTGCCCTGCTCGAGCACGCCGGCGCGGATGCGGCCGAGCACGTGGTCCGCGCTCTGACGTTCGACGATGACGTTGTCGATGCCGGAGCGGGTAAGCAGTTGACCCAGTAGCAGGCCGGAAGGGCCGGCGCCGATGATGACGACTTGGGTGTGCATGGAGCCTGTCCTCTTGTTGGGCGTAATCGCCGCCTTGTTGTTGGGCTCCGGTATTTTTGGACGATTTTTCCGGCTATGGGCAGGGCGCTTTCCGATACTTTCTGGTACTTTCCGATGATTCGTGCGGCTATCGCCCGGGGTTGAACGTGAGCAGTGCCTATCCACCGATATTCAAGCTGTATGGAGAGGCCCAGGCCTGGCCGGCACCCGACCTCCTGCACTGCGAAACGATCGAGAGTCGCAGCCGGCTGCATGCCTGGCACATCGAAAGCCATCGCCACGCGGACCTGGCCCAGTTGCTGTATGTGCGCCAGGGCAGGGTGAATCTGCAGCTGGAGGACTGGCGCGGGGAGATGGCCGGGCCCTTGCTGGTAGTGCTGCCGGTCCTCTGCGTGCACGCCTTCGCCTTCGATCCAGCGGTCGAGGGATTCGTCATCACGTTGCCGGTGCCGCAGCTGGAGCGACTGAAGCTGCGGTGCCAGAGAGCCGGACCAGGAATGTTTCTCGCCGCCGAATGCCTGGCGCTGGCGGGAGGGGACGCCACCTGGCTCGATCAGCTGATTGGCCAGCTCGTCGCCGAATACGAGGGCCGCAGGCCAGGACGCGAGGTGCTGCTCGAAGCCCTGCTCGATAGCCTGGCGATCTGGCTGGTCCGCCAGCATCGGCAGCAGCAGGGTACGGCTTTGCCGCGGCGTGCCGAGCAGCACCTCGGGCGCTTCCTGGCGCTGGTGGAGCAGCATTACCGCGAGCACTGGAGCCTGGGGCGCTATGCGGCGGCCCTGGGCATCTCCGGGGTCCACCTGAACAGCCTCTGCCGCCAGTTGGCCGGCGCCTCGGCCCTGGCCATCGTCCACGAACGTCTGCTACTGGAGGCACGCCGTACCCTGAGCTACACCCAGGCCTCGGTCGGTGAGATCGCCGATGCCCTGGGCTTCGCCGATCCCGCCTACTTCGCGCGCTTCTTTCGTCGTGGGACCGGACAGAGCCCGGTCAATTATCGGCGTCTGGCCGGCGCGGACCTGCCGGGTTGAGGTCCGGGGCCTCGCCGGCCAGGGTTTCCGCCACCCGCGCTGCCAGGGCATCGAGGTTGAAGGGTTTGGTGATCAACGTCATGCCCGGCTCCAGATAGCCTTCCAGATGCGCTCCTTCCGCATAGCCGGTGGCGAACAGCACCTTGAGTCCCGGCCGGCGCTGGCGGGCGATCTCGGCGAGTTGCCGCCCGTTCATGCCCGGCAAGCCGACATCGGAGAGCAGCAGGTCGATCGGCTGGCTGCCTTCCAGGATGGGCAGGGCGCCGCGGGCATCTTCGGCCTGCAGGGTCGCGTACCCGAGCTCCCGTAGCAGATCCACCACCATCTGCCGGACCACGGGCTCGTCCTCCACCACCAGCACGGTCTTGCCGGCGCCATGGGGGCTGACCGCAGGCGCGGTCGGACGTGGCGGCTCGACATCGGCGCCGAGGTAGCGCGGCAGGTAGAGGCCCACGGTGGTGCCTTTGCCGGGCAGCGATTCCAGGCGCACATGGCCCTTGGACTGCTTGGCGTAGCCGTAGATCATCGACAGGCCCAGCCCGGTGCCCTGGCCGATGGGCTTGGTGGTGAAGAAGGGGTCGAAGGCCCGCGCCATCACCTCAGGGCTCATGCCCGTCCCATCGTCTTCCACCAGTAGCGCCACGTAGTCGCCGGCGCTCACCGCGTCCAGGCCATTGCCGCTTTCGGCGAGGTAGACGTTGTGCGTTTCGATCCGGATGGTGCCGCCGTGGGGCAGGGCGTCGCGGGCATTGATGACCAGGTTGAGCAGGGCGCTTTCCAGCTGGTGCGCATCCGTCAGCGCTTGCCAGAGGTGTTCGTCCAGGTCGAGTACCAGGGTGATGTCGCCACGCAGGCTGCGCAGCAACAGCTCTTCCATGTAGCTGACGCAGGCGTTGACGTGGATGGGCTGGAGATCCAGCGCCTGACGCCGGGAAAAGGCCAGCAGGCGCTGGGTCAGGGCCGCCGCGCGCTGGGCGGAGGTCAGCGCCGAATGCAGGTACTGGTCGAACTTGTCCTGCCGGCCGGCCTTCTGGTGGCGCTGCAGCATGTCCAGGCTGCCCATGATCCCGGTGAGCAGGTTGTTGAAGTCGTGGGCGATGCCGCCGGTGAGCTGGCCGACCGCCTCCATCTTCTGCGCCTGGCGAAGTTGCTCCTGCAATTCCTGCTGTTCGGTGACGTCCCGGCCCACGGCATAGATGAGGTCGTCCTCAGCGCTGGCCGTCCAGTCGAGGACGCGATAGCTGCCATCGCGGGCGCGCAGGCGTGCCCGGAGGCCTGCCGAGCCCTGCAGGGCGCCAAGGCTGCGCAGGGTATCGAAGACCTGGCGCTGGTCGTCCGGGTGGATCAGCTCGGTCAGCTGGATGCTGGCCAGATCGGTTTCGCGGCGCCCCAGCAGGCGCGTGGCGGCGCTGTTGACCGTCTTCACCTCGCCATCGGCACGGCAGATCACCATCAGGTCATGGCTGATGCGCCACATCCGGTCCCGCTCGCGGGTCCGCAGCTCGATCTGCCGCTCCAGCTCCAGACGCGACCGAGTGAGCACCTCGCGGGCGTCGACGATGCTCTGGATATCGGTGCAGGTGCCGAACCACTGTTCGATGCGGCCCTGGGCGTCCCGGACCGGCTGCGCCCGTCCGAGCACCCAGCGGTAGCGCCCCGACCGATGCCGGAGGCGGTATTCGATGTGGTAAGGCTCACCGGTGCTGAGGCTGTGGTGCCAGACCTTCCAGGTTCTTTCCTGGTCGTCCGGGTGGAAGACGTTGGCCCAGCCTTCGCCCTCGGTGGAGCCCAGCGGGACACCGGTGAATTCGTACCAGCGATCGTTGAAGTAGAAGTGGTGGCCATCCGGGCGCGTGGCCCAGACCATCTGGTCGATGGAGTTGATGATGGCGCGCAACTGGGCTTCGTTGCGCGCCAGTTCCTGGGCCTGGCGCCGATGCCCGCTGATATCGATGAACAGTACCGCGAAGCGATCACCCGGCAACCGGTGTGCGCGGACCTCATACCAGTGATCCCGCTGCAGTTGCAGCGGAATGTCGAACTGGGTGAACTCGGCGTCGGAGTTCATGAAGTCGACGTAGGCGGGTAGCAGGCTGGCTTCCAGCTGGGGCAGAGATTCGCGCAGGGTCTTGCCCAGCACCTGATCCAGCGGAATACCGGTGAGGGTGGCGAAGATCGGATTGACCTCCAGGAAGCGAAAGTCTTCCATCAGCCCGTCGTCATCACGGATCGCCTGGGCCATGTAGAAGCCCTCGCGCATGCCGTGATACAGCTCCTGCAGCCAGAGATCCCGCTCGGTGATGGCCGCCTCGTGGCGCTTGCGCTCGGTGATGTCGTAGCACACACCCAGGTAGCGCCCGCTGCCTTCGCTGGTCATCAATTGGCCACGGCGGCCCAGCCAGCGTTCCTCGCCGGTATCGGCGCGGCGAATGCGGTACTCCAGATAGTCGAGGGCGTCGTTGTCGGGGGCGGGCGACAGGGTACGCAGGCTGGCGACATCGTCCGGATGCAGCAGCCTGACCAGTTCGTCCAGCGGGTAGCTGCGCTTTTCCGGCAAGCCCCAGAGCTGGCAAAAGCCCGAGGAGACCAGCAATCGGGCTTCGCCCGGCAGCAGTTCGAAGGTGCCGACCCGGCCCACTTCCTGGGCGAGGCG
>CAUQPA010000363.1:0-5020 GCA_963519325.1 uncultured Pseudomonas sp.
CGATGAAATCGGCATGGGCGACAACATCTACCTGGGCGACCGTGACGGCGTGCGGACCCCCATGCAGTGGTCGGTCGACCGCAACGGTGGGTTCTCCCGCGCCGACCCAGCCAGCCTGGTGCTGCCGTCGATCATGGATCCGCTCTATGGCTACCAGGCGATCAACGTCGAGGCCCAGTCGCGCGATCCGCATTCGCTGCTCAACTGGACCCGGCGCATGCTGGCCGTGCGCAAGCAGCAGAAGGCCTTCGGTCGCGGCACCCTGAAGATGCTGTCGCCCACCAACCGCCGCATCCTGGCCTACCTGCGCGACTTCACTAACGCCCAGGGCGAGCACGAGACCATTCTCTGCGTGGCCAACGTATCGCGCGCCGCCCAGGCCGTGGAACTGGACCTGTCCAGCTTCGCCGGCCAGGTGCCGGTGGAGATGATCGGCGGCAGTGCCTTCCCGCCCATCGGCCAGCTGCCCTACATGCTGACCCTGCCGCCCTATGGCTTCTACTGGTTCTTCCTGGCCGGCAACGAGCAGATGCCCGCCTGGCACACCGAGCCGCCGGCGCCCATGCCCGACTACCAGACGGTGGTCATCAAGCGCCACCTGCAGGAACTGCTGGACGGCGAGCCGCGGCGCATCTTCGAAGAGGTGCTGCCGGTCTACCTGCCCAAGCGCCGCTGGTTCGGCTCCAAGGACGAGGCCATCACCGGCGTACGCCTGGACTATGCCGCCCAGATCAACACGCCCAAGCTGCCGGTGATGTTCACCGAGGTGGTGGTGACCAACGCCAAGGGCGAGGAGCGCTATGCGCTGCCCCTGGGCTTCCTCGCCGAGGAGGACCAGCATTGCAGCCCCCTGGCGACCCAGCTGGCGCTCTCGCGCATCCGCCATGTGCGTCGCGTGGGTCTGATCACCGATGCCTTCGCCCTGACCAGCTTCGTGCACGGGGTGTTCGACGCCTTCCGCAAGGGGGCGAAGATCGCCTTGCCGGAGGGTGAGCTGAGCTTCGAGGTCTATGACAATCCCGAGGACCTGGCGCTGGATCCCAGCGTCGAGATCAAGCACCTCGGCGTGGAGCAGTCCAATAGCTCGCTGATCGTCGGCGACCACCTGATGCTCAAGCTGATCCGCAAGGTGGCGCCGGGCATCCATCCGGAAGTGGAGATGGGTCGCTACCTGGCCCAGGCCGGGTTCGCCAACATCGCCGCGACCCATGCCGTGGCCCAGCGCATCGGCGCGGATGGCACGCCGCACGTGCTGATGCTGGTTCAGCAGCACATCCACAACCAGGGCGATGCCTGGACCTGGAGTCTGGACGGACTGGATCGCGTCACCCGTGACCTGCTCAGCGGCGGCATCTCCGAGGTGGAGAACGAGTTCACCGCCATGGGCGACCTGGCGGCCTTCGCCGGGGTGCTGGGCAAGCGTCTGGGCGAGATGCACCTGGTGCTCGCCCAGCCCACCGAGGATGCGGCCTTCGCCCCGGAAACCGTGGACGCCCAGGCGGCCAAGGAGCTGGCGCACCGCGTTCGCGTCCAGGTGGACGGTGCCCTGGATACCCTGGAAGCGATGCGCGACCAACTCGACGCCACCGGCAAGGAGCTGTTGCAGGGCCTGGTCGGCAAGCGCGCGGCCCTGGCCAAGCGCATCGAGGCCCTGGCCGCGGATGTCGAAGGCGGTCTGCGCATCCGTGTGCACGGCGACCTGCATCTGGGCCAGGTCCTGGTGGCCCAGGACGACGCCATCCTCATCGACTTCGAGGGTGAGCCGGCGCGGTCCCTGGACGAGCGCCGCGGCAAGTACGGTCCGCACAAGGACGTCGCCGGGGTGCTGCGCTCCTTCGACTACGCGGCCGCCATGGTCACCCAGTCCAGCAATGCCGGCGCGGATACCTCGGAAGAGCACCTGCGCCTGCGCGCCCAGGCGGCCGAGACCTACCGCAATTCGTCCTATGCCGCCTTCCTGGAAGCCTATCGCGCCGCCGCGGCCGGTATCGGCCATCAGTGGAGCGAGCGGGGCGAACAGGCGGCACTGGATCTCTACAGCCTGGAGAAGGCGGTCTATGAGATAGGCTATGAGGCTGCCAATCGACCCACCTGGATCAACATCCCGCTACGTGGCGTTGCTGCCATCGTCGAGACCCTCTTGTCTGGAGCCCGCGCATGACCGATCACACCCCAGCCTCAGTCGCCCCGCTGGACGACGCCCGGCTATCCGCCGCCGAGGCCGAGTCGCTGGCCCGTGGCGAGCACGGTAATCCCTTCGCCATCCTCGGTCCCCATCCGGACGGCGACGGCCTGATCGTCCGTGCCTTCCTACCCAACGCCCTGGGAGTCGAGCTGGTCGATCGCGTCAGCGGTCGGCCGCTGGCGCAGATGCAGCCCGGGCGGGTGCCCGGCCTGTTCATCGCGCGGCTGGACTATGCCGCGCCCTACAAGCTGGTGATCCGCTGGCCCAGCGGCGTGCAGGAAACCGAGGATCCCTATTCCTTCGGCCTGCTGCTAGGGGAAACCGATCTCTACCTGTTCAACGAAGGCCGCCATCGCAACCTGGGCGAGACCTTCGGCGCCCAGCGTTGCCAGGTCGACGGGGTGGAGGGTGTGCGCTTCGCCGTCTGGGCACCCAACGCCCGGCGGGTGTCGGTGGTGGGCGATTTCAACTCCTGGGACGGGCGGCGCCTGCCCATGCGCCTGCGTGCCAACAGCGGTGTCTGGGAACTGTTCGTGCCGCGGCTGCCAGTGGGGACCTCCTACAAGTACGAGATCCTCGGCCAGCACGGCGTGCTGCCGCTCAAGGCCGACCCCATCGCTCTAGCGGCGGAGTTGCCGCCGCGCACCGCCTCGGTGGTGGCCGACAACAAGCCGTTCAGCTGGCACGACCAGGACTGGATGGCCCGCCGCCGCGAGCGGCAGGGCGTGGAAGCGCCCATTTCGGTCTATGAGCTGCATGCCGGCTCCTGGCGCCGCGAAGGCGGCGACGAGGGGCGGCTGTACAACTGGCGCGAGCTGGCCGAGCACCTGATTCCCTACGTTCACGAGATGGGCTTCACTCATATCGAGCTGCTGCCGATCATGGAGCACCCCTTCAGTGGCTCCTGGGGCTACCAGCCGCTGGGGCAGTTCGCGCCAACCTCGCGCTTCGGCACGCCGGCCGACTTCGCCGCCTTCGTCGACGCCTGCCACCAGGCCGACATCGGCGTGATCCTCGACTGGGTACCGGCGCATTTCCCCACCGACGAACACGGCCTGGCGCGTTTCGACGGCACCGCGCTCTACGAATACGAGCACCCCTTCGAAGGCTTCCATCAGGACTGGAACACCTACATCTACAACCTGGGGCGCCATGAGGTCCATGGCTTCATGCTGGCCTCGGCCATGCACTGGCTGAAGCACTTCCACATCGACGGCCTGCGCGTCGACGCCGTCGCCTCCATGCTCTACCGCGACTATTCGCGCAAGCACGGCGAGTGGATCCCCAACATCCACGGCGGCCGCGAGAACCTGGAGACCATCGCCTTCCTGCGTCACCTCAACGAGGTGGTCCACGAAGAGGCGCCGGGTGCCCTGGTGATCGCCGAGGAATCCACCTCCTGGCCGGGTGTCAGCGCGCCGCTCAGCGAAGGCGGCCTTGGCTTCGACTTCAAGTGGAACATGGGCTGGATGAACGACACCCTCCACTACGTGGAAGAAGACCCGGTGTATCGCCAGTACCATCATCACCAGATGACCTTCGGCCTGGTGTACGCCTGGTCCGAACGCTTCGTGCTGCCCATCTCCCACGACGAGGTGGTGCACGGCAAGGGCTCGCTGATCGAGAAGATGCCGGGCGACGTGTGGCAGAAGTTCGCCAACCTGCGCAACTACCTGAGCTTCATGTGGACCCACCCCGGCAAGAAGCTGCTGTTCATGGGCTGCGAGATCGGCCAGTGGCGCGAATGGAGCCATGACCGCGAGCTGGACTGGTTCCTGCTCGAGCACGGCACCCACCGCGGTGTGCAGCAGTTGCTGGCGGACCTCAACCGCCTGTATCGCCACGAACCCGCCTTGCACGAGCGTGATCACCTGCCCGAGGGGTTCGACTGGGTGGTGGGGGACGACAGCGGCAACAGCGTCTTCGCCTGGTTGCGCCGGGATGCCCAGCAGCGGCCGCTGCTGGTCGTCGCCAACTTCACCCCGGTGCCTCGTCAGGGCTATCGCCTGGGCGTGCCCGCGCTGGGTCACTGGCAGGAGATCTTCAACAGCGACGCCGAGCGCTACGGCGGCTCGAACATGGGCAATGGCGGTGGAGTGACCGCCGAGGAAATCGCCGCCCATGGCCAGCCGGCGTCCCTCAGCCTGACCCTGCCGCCGCTCGGCCTGCTGGTGTTCAAGCCGCAGGACTGAGCCGCGAGGCTCAGGTCGGCTGTCGACCGCTGACAAGCATCGCCTCTTTAGGCGATGCTTGTCGGGCCGCCGGTCAACGAGAACGCTATGATCGACCTTGCCGAATGGAATCTGACGCTACCTGTGCCCCAGCCCGCGGCCCAGGTGCAGACCGCCCAACTGAACAGCAACGCCTTCCGTAGTCCCTACCTGTCACGGGGCGAGGGCGGCTCGCTGTCGTTCTGGGTGCCGGTGACCGGTACCCCGCAACCTGCCGAAGAGTTTCCGGCCACCGAGCTGCGCGAGACGCGCCCGGATGGCAGCTCCTACGCTTGGAAATACCGCGAGGCGGATGCCCTGCTGCAGGCCGAGGTGGCGGTGCAGCAGGTCCCGTCGCGACCAGAGGTGATCATCAGCCAGATTGAGGACCAGGCCCAGGTACCGGCGGCGTCCCAGGCGCTGTTGCAACTGGTCTATCGGGTCGAGAGCGTGACCGATGGAAAGGGCGAGACAGCCCAGGGGCGGCTGCTCGCCCGACTGAGGGAAAGCCCCAGCGACAGCCCCAAGAACGTGACCTTGCTGGAGCACCTACCCCTCAATAGCCGCTTCAGCTACGACATCAAGCTGGCGCGCAGTGGCGTCCTGACCGTGCGTGCCCATGGGT
>CAUQPA010000364.1:0-5004 GCA_963519325.1 uncultured Pseudomonas sp.
CAATTCGTCCATTTCCTCCTGGCTGTCGTTGATGCCGGCGAGCAGGGTCCACTGGTACTGGATGGGATAGCCGATCAGCCGCGCATAGGCCTCGCCCTGTTCGATCAGCTCGGCAGGCTCGTAGCGTGGCGCCTTGGGCAGCAGCCGGGCACGGCGTTCGGCATTGGTGCTGTGCAGCGACAGCGCCAGGGCCGGCCTGACCTCCTGCTGGGGCAGGCGCTCGAACACCCGCGGATCGCCCACCGTGGAAAACACCAGGTTGCGATGGCCGATGCCACCGGCCGTGCCCAGCAGGTCGATGGCCTCCAGCACGTTGTCCAGGTTGTGGGCCGGCTCGCCCATACCCATGAAGACCACCTTCTTCACCGGCCTGATGCGTCGCGCCAGGGCCACCTGGGCAACGATCTCGGCACTGCCCACCTGGCGCAGCAGGCCGCTCTTGCCGGTCATGCAGAAGACGCAGCCCACGGCGCAGCCGACCTGGGACGACACGCAAAGGCCGTCGCGGGGTAGCAACACGCTTTCCACCGCCTGGCCGTCCGCGAGGGTCACCAGCATGCGGGCCGAACCGTCGGCGCCCGGATGCTCCGAGGTGACCCGGGCCAGCCCCTCCAGCCGCGCGGTCAGCGCCGGGATGGCCTGGCGTACGTCCAGCGGCAGGAAGTTCTCCGCCTGCTGGCGGCGGGTGCCGGTATCCAGCGGCAGGCCCTGGCACCAGGCGCGCAGGATCCGGGCACTGTGCTTGGGCTTGGCGCCAGCGGCGGCGAGCAACTGGACGACATCGGCAATACGCATGGGAAGAGAGCGGTTCGAGGGCGGGCGGCGATAATAGGACAGGGCAGGGATGCTATCCTAGCCCTTTGCAAGACGAGGACCCGTCATGAAGTTCATCCACCAGCGCGAGCATCTCAACGAAGGCGACCTGGTCGTCATCCAGAGTTCGGGGGTGTGCAACATCCGCCTGATGAACGATGCCAATTTCCGCAGCTTCAAGAATGGTGGCCGCCACACCTACCACGGGGGCGCCTTCGATACCTTTCCGGCGCGCATCACCGTACCCAGCACCGGCTTCTGGAACATCACCCTCGACACCGTCACCAAGCGGCCGATCAGCGTGACCCGCAAGCCCGACATCAAGCATTCCATCAAGATCGTCCGCCGCTCGCCTTCCGAGCTGCGCTGAGGCAGCGGTCACCCGTCCCTGGGTGACCCTGGCCGCTATTTCGGCTGCAACTCCAGCAGCCGTGCATTGGCACCGTCTTCCAAGACCCAGAGACTGCCGTTGGGGCCTTCCTCGACGTCGCGGATGCGCGTGCCCATGGCATAGCGCTCCACCTCGCGGGCCTCTTCGCCCTTAAGTTCGATCCGCACCAGTGCCTTGGACGACAGGCCACCGATGAAGGCGTTGCCCTTCCAGGCGGGGAAGCGATTCCCCTCGTAGATCATCAGTCCGGCGGGCGAGATCACCGGCGTCCAGGTGATCTTCGGCGGGATGAATTCCGAACGGGTGTCATGATCCGGGATCGGCTTGCCACCGTAGTGGTCGCCGTTGGAGACCTCGGGATAGCCGTAGTTGCCGCCGCGCTGGATCAGATTCAGCTCATCGCCACCCTGGGGGCCCATCTCCTGTTCCCACAGCCGGCCCTGGGCGTCGAAGGCGATGCCCAGCGGATTGCGATGCCCCAGCGACCAGACCTGCGCCGCGACACCGCCTTGCTGGGCGAAGGGGTTGTCTTGAGGGACGCTGCCATCGTCGTTGAGGCGGATGAGCTTGCCGAGATTGCCGCTCATGTCCTGGGCCGGGGTAAATTTCTGCCGCTCGCCTGAGGTGATCCACAGCTTGCCGTCCGGCCCGAATCTCATGCGATGGCCATAGTGACCATTGCCACTGACCTTGGGCGTCTGCCGCCAGATCACCTTGAGGTCGCCGAGCGAGCCGCTGCCGTCTTCCTTCAAGGTCAACTTGGCACGGGCCACGGCAGCACCCTGGGTGCCGCCTTCGCCAGCCTCGGCGTAACTGAGGTAGATCAGCTGATTGCTGGCGTATTGCGGATGGAGGATGACATCGCCCAAGCCACCCTGGCCGGCATGGACCACCTTGGGCACGCCCCTGATGTCCTGGGCCTTGCCGGTCTGCACATTCAGATGTTTGAGCGCGCCACCTTTCTCGGTGACCAGCGCCGTGCCGTCGGGCAGGAAGGCGATGGCCCAGGGTGCATCCAGGGTGGCCCGAGGCGTGGCGGTGAAGGGCCACTGCTCCTGGCTCAGCGCCTGGGGGGCTGCCGTGGCATTCAGGGTGGCGAGACCGAGCAGGAGACTGCCGGCGGCTAGGGTAAGGCCTCTCATGGGAGCGCGATCCTCGTCGTTTGAAGTCCCTACACCCTAGTAGGGACGCCAGCGAAAAGGGCCGCGTTTTTGTTACCTGAGGCGTCTGCCGGGCTAGTTGTCATACCGCAAATTCGGCGCCAACCACCGTTCCGTCACCGTCAGCTCCTGGCCTTTCCGCTCCGTATAACGCTCCACCTGATCCTTGTCGATCTTGCCCACGGCGAAGTACTGGGCCTCGGGATGGGCGAAGTACCAGCCGCTGACGGCGGCGGCGGGGAACATGGCGTAGTGCTCGGTGAGGAAGACGCCGCTGCGACCGGCTTCATTGAAGCGGGCCTCGGGGTCCAGCAGCTTGAAGAGGGTGGCCTTCTCGGTGTGGTCGGGGCAGGCCGGGTAGCCGGGGGCAGGGCGGATGCCCTTGTACTGCTCGCGGATCAGTGCCTCGTTGTCCAGTGTCTCGTCCGCGGCGTAGCCCCAATGCTCCTTGCGTACCCGCTCGTGCAGCCACTCGGCGCAGGCCTCGGCAAGGCGGTCGGCCAGGGCCTTGACCATGATGGAGTTGTAGTCGTCGCCCTTGCGCTCGTAGTCCTTGGCCAGCTCCTCGGCGCCGATGCCGGCGGTGACGATGAAGCCACCCACGTAGTCGGAGACACCGGTCTCCTTGGGCGCGACGAAGTCGGCCAGGGATAGGTTGGGCTTGCCCTCGGGTTTGATGGTCTGCTGGCGCAGGTGGTGCAGGGTGGCCAGCGGCTGGCCATCTTCGCCATAGACTTCCAGGTCGTCGTCGCGCACCTGGTTGGCCGGCCAGAAGCCGAACACGGCGCGGGCCTTGATCAGCCTCTCGTCGATCAGCTTCCTGAGCATGGCCTGGGCATCGTGGAACAGCGCGGTGGCCGCTTCGCCCACCACCTCGTCGGTGAGGATGCGCGGGTACTTGCCGGCCAGATCCCAGGAGATGAAGAAGGGCGTCCAGTCGATGTACTCGGCCAGCACCCCCAGGTCGATGTCCTCCAGCACCCGGGTGCCGGTGAAGCTCGGTTTGGTCGCCTGGTAACCCAGCCAGTTGAACGCTGGCTTGTTGGCCACCGCTTTCTCGTAGGAGAGGCGCTCGGTGCGGGCGCTGCGATTGGCGGTGCGCTCACGGACCTCGACGTAGTCGGCGCGCGTACGCTCGACGAAGCCGGCCTTGAGTTCCTTGGACAGCAGTTGGGTGGCCACGCCCACGGCGCGGGAGGCGTCGGTGACGTAGACCACGGCGTCGTTCTTGTACTGCGGCTCGATCTTGACCGCGGTATGCGCCTTGGAGGTGGTGGCGCCACCGATCATCAGCGGCAGGGTGAAGCCCTGGCGCTGCATCTCCTTGGCGACATGGACCATCTCGTCCAACGAGGGGGTGATCAGGCCGGAGAGACCGATGATGTCGCACTTCTCGGCGATGGCGGTCTGCAGGATCTTCTCCGCCGGGACCATCACGCCCAGGTCGACGATGTCGTAGCCGTTGCAGCCCAGCACCACGCCAACGATGTTCTTGCCGATGTCGTGGACGTCGCCCTTGACCGTGGCCATGAGGATCTTGCCCTTGGCTTCGGGCTTGTCGCCTTTTTCCGCCTCGATGAAGGGGATCAGGTGGGCCACCGCCTGTTTCATCACCCGGGCGGACTTGACCACCTGGGGCAGGAACATCTTGCCCGAGCCGAACAGGTCGCCGACCACGTTCATGCCACTCATCAGCGGGCCTTCGATGACCTCGATGGGCCGCGTGCACTGCTGGCGGCACTCCTCGGTGTCCTCGACAATATAGGTGGTGATGCCCTTGACCAGCGCGTGCTCCAGTCGCTTGTCCACCGGCAGGCCTCGCCACTCCTCGGTCTCGGCCTCCTTGACCGCGCCGCCGCCCTTGTAGTCGTCGGCGATGGCCAGCAGGGCGTCGGTGCCCTCGGGGGTGCGGTTGAGCACCACGTCCTCGACCTTTTCGCGCAGCGCGGCGGGGATCTCGTCGTAGATCTCCAACTGGCCGGCGTTGACGATACCCATGGTCAGGCCGTTCTGGATGGCGTGGTAGAGGAAGACCGAGTGGATGGCCTCGCGCACCGGGTTGTTGCCGCGGAAGGAAAAGGAGACGTTGGACACGCCGCCGGAGGTGAGGGCGTGGGGCAGGTTGTCGCGGATATAGGCGCAGGCGTTGATGAAGTCGACCGCGTAGTTGTTGTGCTCCTCGATCCCGGTCGCCACGGCGAAGATGTTCGGGTCGAAGATGATGTCTTCCGGCGGGAAGCCGACCTGGTTGACCAGGATGTCGTAGGAGCGGGCGCAGATCTCGTTCTTGCGCGCCTCGGTGTCGGCCTGGCCGTCTTCGTCGAAGGCCATGACCACCACCGCCGCGCCGTATCTCTTGCACAGCTTGGCGTGGTGGATGAAGGCCTCGACGCCTTCCTTCATGGAGATGGAGTTGACGATGCCCTTGCCCTGGATGCACTTGAGGCCCGCCTCGATCACCTCCCACTTGGAGGAGTCGATCATGATCGGCACCCGGGAGATGTCCGGCTCGGAGGCGATCAGGTTGAGGAAGGTGACCATGGCCGCCTTCGAATCCAGCATGCCCTCGTCCATGTTGATGTCGATGACCTGGGCGCCGGCTTCCACTTGCTGCTGGGCCACTTCCAGGGCCTCGGCATA
>CAUQPA010000365.1:0-4992 GCA_963519325.1 uncultured Pseudomonas sp.
CGTGTTCCACCCCCTGACCCTGGGTAATTACCAGACCACCGAGCACCAGCAGATCGCCCTGAACCTGCTGTCACTGGAAACCACCTGCATCTTCGTCGCCCTCTCGGGCTTCTTCTTTCGCTACAACCTCGGCAAGTACAGCTACCAGGTCTACCTGGGCAAGAAGCTGCAGAACGTCATCCTCCCCTACCTGCTGATCTCGATCCCCGCCGTGCTGCTCTATGTCTCCGGACTCAAGCAGGACCACGAGTGGATCGACATGAACGCCTTCCACGACTGGCCGCCCTTCGCCCAGACCGCCCTGCTGCTGGCGACCGGCGCCCACCTCGGCCCGTTGTGGTTCATTCCGGCGCTGACGCTGATCTTCCTGCTCGCGCCGGCCCTCGAATGGATCGTCAAGCGCGGCCTCCTGCCCGCGGCCACCATGGTCGGCCTGCTGTATTTCCTGGTGTCCAACCGTCCGGCGAACGATGCCGACCCGCTGCTGGCGGCGCTGCATTTCCTGCCGATCTACCTGTGCGGCATGCTCGCCTGCGAACAGCGCGAGCGGCTGCAACGACCCCAGGCGCGCTACTGGCTGCTGGCGGCCCTGGTGCTGCTCAGCGGCGCGGCGGTGCTCGACAGCGCCTTCTACGGCCTGCAGAAACTGGCGCTGTGCCTACTGCTGTTCGCTGTCTTCAGCCAGCAGGTCAGCGCGACGGGCCGGGCCGAAAGCCGCCTGGCCAAGGGGATGGCCCTGCTCGGCGCCTACAGCTTCGCCATCTATTTCCTGCACGGCTATCTGGCTGGTGCCTATCGGGTACTGGGTCGCCTGTTGGGTGAGCAGAATTTCGCCCAGTACCTGGGTACCCGCCTGTGCCTGACGCTGATCACCCTGCTCTGCTGCATCGCCGCGGTCTGGGTGGTCAAGCAACTTGCCCGCCAGCGCAGCCGGGTACTGATCGGCGCCTGAGGTCGTCGCTGGCGCCGATCCAGGCGGGGCCTTATGCTGACGCGCATTTGCGGTGGCAGCCATGAAGACGACGCGCAAGGCCCTGCTCGCCCAGGTCGGCGATTTCGAGATCCGCCTGCTGCGGCTGTTCAAGACGGTAGTGGAATGCGGCAGCTTCACCGCTGCCGAAGGCCGGCTGGGCATCACCCGCTCGGCCATCAGCCTGCACATGAACGACCTGGAAAAGCGCCTGGGCATGCGCCTCTGCCAGCGTGGGCGCGCGGGCTTTTCCCTGACCGACGAGGGCCGCGAGGTGCTCAAGGCCAGCCAGTCGCTGTTCGCCGCGCTGGAAGGCTTTCGCAGCGAGGTCAACCAGCTGCACCAGCACCTGCGCGGCGAGCTGAACCTGGGCATCATCAACAACCTGGTCACCCAGCCACGGATGCGCATCACCCATGCCCTGGCCGCCCTCAAGCGCGCCGCGCCGGCCGTGGTGGTGAACATCGGCATGACCCTGCCCAGCGAGATCGAGACCGGGGTGCTGGACGGCCATCTGCACCTGGGCGTGCTGCCGCTGATCAATGCCCTGGCCGGCCTGGAATACCTGCCACTCTACGAGGAGCGCGCCCTGCTCTATTGCAGCCGGGCCCATCCGCTGTTCGGGGTGGCCGACGACCAGCTGGACGACGCCCTCCTGGCCGCCCAGGACGCGGTCGGCCCCAACCATCTGCTCAACCAGGACGGCCACGAGCGCCATGCCGCACTGAACTGCACGGCGCGTGCCTCGGATCGCGAGGGCGTGGCCTTTCTCATCCTCACCGGTTGCTACATTGGTTATCTACCCGACCACGTCGCCCAGCCCTGGGTGGTCCAGGGCCAGTTGCGCGCCCTCCATCCCGCCCGCTTCCACTTCGACACTACCCTGGCCGCCGTCACCCGCAAGGGCCGGCGCCCGAACCTGGTGCTGGAGCGCTTTCTCGAAGCCCTGGCCGAGACCGTCTAGTTGGGGCTGCGGGTCGGACGGACGACGATCTCGTTGACGTCCACGTCATCCGGCTGCTCGATGGCGTAGCGCACCGCGCGGCCGATGGCGTCGGGTTGCAGGGCGATGGCGCGGTAGTCATCCATCATCGCCCGCGCGGCGGGATCGCTGATGGTCGAGGCCAGCTCGCTTTCCACCACGCCCGGATGGATACAGGTGACCCGCAGATCGTCCCGCTCCTGGCGCAGGCCTTCCGAGATCGCCCGCACCGCATGCTTGGTGGCGCAATAGACCGCCGCCGTGGGTACTACCGACAGGGCACCGATGGAGCCCAGGTTGATGACGTGGCCCGCGCCACGGGTGGTGAATTCCGGCAGCACCGCGGCGATGCCGTTGAGCACGCCCTTGATGTTGACGTCGACCATCTGCATCCATTCTTTGGTCTTGAGCGAGGCCATTGGCGATAGCGGCATGATCCCGGCGTTGTTGACGATGACGTCCACCCGCCCCCAGCGCTCGCGGGCGGTGGCGACGAAGGCGGTCACGTCGGCGGCGTTGGTGACATCCAGCCGGCGGCAGGCGGCCTCGCCACCCGCGGCGTTGATCTCGGCCGCCAGGGCTTCCAGCCGTTCGCTGCGGCGGGCGCCGAGCAGCAGTTTGCAGCCAGCGGCGCCCAGTTCGCGGGCGATGCCGGCGCCTATGCCGCTGGAGGCGCCGGTGATGAGTACGACCTTGTCGATAGCCATGAGCTGTTCCTCTCGAGATGAGGTGATTTGCCTGGATGATGGGGTTGTTGGCTGCATGCCCGTTCAGCAATGCGCCCTTCCAGACTTGCCACCACCTTAGCCATCGCCCATTGTCGTGATAACTCCCCTACTCCTGACCAGCGTGGTTAGCCGGACTTACCAATGCCAACCGATCTGAATCTGCTCAAGGTCTTCGTGGTGGTGGCCACGGCCGCGAACTTCCGCGTGGCGGCCGACCGCCTGGGGGTCAGTCGCTCCGCGGTCAGCCAGGCCATCCGCCGGCTGGAAGACGAATTGGGCAGTTCCCTAGTGCAGCGCACCACCCGCAGCGTGCGGCTGACCGAAGCGGGTGAACGCCTGCATCGGCAGGTCGCTGGCCCCCTGTCTGGCCTGCTCGGCGCCCTGGACGAGGCCAGCCACGCCGGACCGCCCCGGGGGCTGCTGCGGGTCGCGGCCACCTCCATTGCCGAGCGCTTTCTCGACGGGCCGCTGCTGGCGGGATTCGTCGAGGCTTATCCGGAGGTGACCCTGGACATCACCGTCACCGATGAAGAATTCGATATCGTCGCCCGCGGCTTCGATGCGGGCGTGCGGCTGGGCGAGGTGATCGAGCAGGACATGATCGCCATCCCGGTGACCGGTGCGCAACGCGAGGTGGCGGTGGCGACCCCGGCCTACTTCGCCCAGCATGGGCGTCCGGCTCATCCACGGGAGCTGGCCGACCACCGCTGCATCGGCTGGCGCCCAGCACCGGAAGTGGCGCCCTGGCGCTGGGAATTCAGCGAGGGAGGCCGCGCCTTCGACGTGGCGGTCTCGCCGCGGATCACCACCAACGACATGCTGCTGATGATCCGCACGGCGCTGGCCGGGGGCGGTATCACCTTCGGCATGGAAGACACCTTCCGGCCCTATCTGGAGCGCGGCGAGCTGGAACGGGTGCTGGAGGACTATCTACCACCCTTTCCGGGGTTCTATCTCTACTATCCGAGCCGGCACAACCTGGCGCCCAAGCTGCGGGCACTGGTGGAGCATGTGCGGGGGTTTCGGGAGGAGAAAGAGGGGTAGCGCGGGTTTTTTTGAGTTGCCCTGACCCCGGCCCTTTCCCGGGGGCAGAGCGAGCGCACGCCTGACCCCGCGTAGCGTGGAAAACGGCGTAGCCTTTTCCACCTGGAGCGAGGGCCAAACATTGTTGGGCTTCGGCGCTGGCGCCGCCTCAACCCAACCTACAGGCCAGGTAGATTGGGTTGAGCGCAGCGAAGCCCAACATCAGCAACCGGGCCGTAGCATGGAAAACGGCGCAGCCTTTTCCGCCTGGAGCGAGGCCAACGTTGTTGGGCTTCGACGGTGGAGCTGTCTCAACCCAACCTACGCACCCTGTAGGTTGGGTTGAGCGCAGCGAAGCCCAACATCAGCAACCGGGCCGTAGCGTGGAAAACGGCGCAGCCTTTTCCGCCTGGTGCGAGGCCAACGTTGTTGGGCTTCGGCGATGGAGCCGCCTCAACCCAACCTACGCATCTGGTAGGTTGGGTTGAGCGCAGCGAAGCCCGACAGGCAGGGCCCCTCAGCTCCCCAGAATCCAACGGTCGATGGCCACGGCCACGCCGTCCTCCTGGTTGCTGGCGGTCACCTGGTCCGCGGCTTCCCGCACCGCCGCCCCGGCCTGGCCCATGGCGATGGCCAGGCCCGCCTGGCGGAACATGGGGACGTCGTTGCTGCCATCGCCAATGGCCGCCGTGCGCGCCACGGGTACGCCAGCCGCCTGGGCCAGTTCGATCAGGGCGTCGCCCTTGTTGGCCTTGGGATGGGTGATGTCCAGGTAATAGAGCTGGGAGCGCAGCACCGTGGCGCCCTCTCCCAGCCGTTCGCCCAGCTCCCCCTCCAGGGCTTCGAGGCCGGCATGATCGCTGCCGGCGGCGACGATCTTGTCGACGCGATCCAGGTAGGGCGCGAAGGACTCCACCACCGTTGGGCCGTAGCCCAGTGCCCGGGTCTCGCGCGGCACATAGGCCCCCCCGGGATCACGCGTCAGCCAGAGGTCGTCGGCGAACAGCCAGACCTCGAAGGCCTCGCTTTCCAGGCGCTCCAGCACCTGGCGGGTGACGTCCTCGGCCAGTCGGTGGGCACGGATCAGGCTGCCGTCCGCCTGCACCAGGTTACCGCCGTTGAAGCCGGCCACCGGCTGCTGGATACCCAAGCGCTGCGCCAGCGGCAACAGCGCCCGTGGCGGACGGCTGCTGACCAGGGTGATGGCCTTGCCGGCCGCCTGCAGCCGCTGGACGGCAGCGATCACCGCCTCGCTCAGGCTCTTGTCGTCGCGCACCAGGGTGCCGTCG